>NZ_JMDX01000154.1:0-14682 GCF_000935845.1 Paenibacillus sp. E194 | reverse complement strand
TGCAGGCATTATTGAAACGATGTTCAATCGTCTGATTGCACCTGTGAAGACCAAGGAAGGACTTGTTGTCACAAGCGGACTTAGTTCAATCGGGGTGAATATGATTACAGGCGAACAATACATGTCGATTCTGATTCCGGGCCAATTGTTCGAATCCGAATATGATAAGCGTGGCATTCCACGACTCACCTTATCTCGTACATTGGAGGATTGCGGAACATTAGTGAATCCGCTTATTCCTTGGGGGGTCAGCGGTGCAATGATGACAAGCGCGCTTGGTCTTACCGTACTGGATTACATGCCATATGCTTTCTTCCTGTGGGTATCCCCACTGGTTACATTTGCTTTTGCACTATTGCCCGGGTTAAAACGAGTGACACTCGGTAATTCACAATAGCAACTTCAATGCAGGTCATCAGTCGCAACGAGATGATGACTAAGCGGTAGGATACAGAAGATCCTATTGCTTCTTCCAATCCAGTTATGATACTGTCTTCTTAACTAGTCATGGATCATAGAGAGGAAGGAGGGGATAAGATGCGCCTTATACATGCCCGTATGCCAAGGTATATATTGCTTGTACTTAGTGTGCTTGCTATCGTATGTGCAGCACTTACCCCTCTTGCTTCGAATGAAACGATGTTCATGCATCCTGATAAATCCGCATTTACGTATCCTGAGCATGTAAGCTCTGTAGTAGGCATTCATCAGGTTCAGTCTAGTAAGCAATTTTCCATGCCTTCGTGGTTCATCTTATTCATTCTCTATATCGCGATCGCCCTCTTGAGGAGCCGGCTGCCCAGTTACAGATTTGATACGCCGTATATGATTTTACTGCGCAGTCAATACTTGAGGCCTCTCAAATTCACTTCTAGGTTCGTGGCTCGTCCCCTCGCCTGTACAATCCAACAATCACTTACAGACGAGGAGAATAACAATGACGACAACGAACACGGAGAAACAAATGAAGAAAGAGAGCGGGCCTTCCAGCAAAGAGCAAGCATTGAAAACAGATATACAGGTTCTTAATCGTGATTTGAAGCATATGATATGGTTTATTATCCTGTCAGCGGTAGTCATTACCGCACTTTATTTTCTCATGTAACGAACTACAAGCATCCCACACAGCCTCTGCTGAATGGGATGCTTTTTTATGGATCCCATCACGAAAGCGTATTCAAAAATATAAACACCCTGACGGCTTGCCACTCTGCATCTCGGTTCGATGAGAGGAAGGAGAGTGTGAATACCATTTTTTATACAATTTCGAGAAATAAAGAGCATCTTCGTATCCGACAGCCGCAGCAATTTGCTCGATAGTTAACCTTGTCGTCATCAGCAATGTTTTGGCGCGCTCCATCCGGATGCGCAGCAAAAACTGCATAGGCGATTCCCCCATTTGTTTGCGGAACATCTTCGATAAATAGGTGCGGTGATAACCTAGCGTATGTGCAAGTTCGTCAATGGATATGGATTTATCAAACTGCAGCGACAGCCAGCGAGCCGCTTGTTCTACCTGACGTTCGATATCGGAGCGTTTATCATCGTTATTCGCATCAGAACCTTTGTCAGTAGTACGTGCATATTCAGCAAGAACAACACGCATATAGCCCTCAGCTTCCATGTCCCCAGCACTGCCCCCTATCTGAAGTGCTTTATATACATTCCGGAACAACGCTTCTACTCGATGAATGCGATAGCCTTGAACAATTGGTGCATGCGGCCCAATGCCTATTATCGCCAACAGCTGTTCGACACCGCTGCCGCGATATCCTATCCAGCGGTACTGCCAAGGATCTGCTTCATCAGCTACATAATGATGAAGCTCCCCCGGGAAGATGAAGAAGCTCTCTCCTGCCCCAACTTCATAGGCAACCCCTCTAATCGTAAATTTCCCTCTGCCAGACTGTACACAATGCACGATCCCATAATCATGGACACTAGGGCCTACGTGGTGCAGAGGTTCCGTGATCGATTGGCCGCAGAACAATACGGACAGTTCTCCCTTGGAAGGTGCTTCATTAATTGCGAGATTTGCTAGTTCTCCCATCCGGTTCCCTCCTAGACTGACAACAATCCTCCATATACACATTCGTTTTCCCCATACCAAGCCTTAATCGATTCAGATACATTAATTGTACAACAATCATTTCCAAGTTGCATCACACCATATCGATGTTCCCTTACATTTCATGACGGCAGCTTGGAACGAAAGGATGATAAGGCGTATGAGTAAAATTACATTTCTCGGAGCAGGAAGCACCGTATTTGCCAAAAATGTATTAGGAGATTGCATGCTCACTCCATCTCTGCAAGGATTCGAACTTGCCTTGTTCGATATTGACAACGAACGTCTTCGTGATTCCGAGAGCATGTTGACCAATATGCTCTCTACGACTGGAAGCACTTGCAGCGTTGTGGCCTACACGGATCGCAAGGAAGCACTGCGCGGCGCAAAATATGTAGTGAATGCGATTCAAGTTGGCGGGTACGATCCATGCACAATAACAGACTTCGAAATTCCGAAGAAGTATGGCCTTCGTCAAACCATTGCGGATACACTCGGAATCGGAGGTATCTTCCGTAATCTGAGAACAATCCCTGTCATGCTTGATTTCGCCAAAGATATGCAGGAAGTATGCCCAGATGCTTGGTTCCTGAACTATACAAATCCAATGGCCGTGTTGACCAATGTGATGAACACATACGGCGGGATCAAAACAGTAGGACTCTGTCATAGTGTTCAAGTATGCGTACCTTGGTTGTTCCATGATCTTGGCATCGACAGTGAAGGTGTAAGTGCGAAGATTGCAGGCATTAATCATATGGCGTGGCTCCTCGAGGTAACTCGCAATGGCGAGGACTTATATCCAGAAATTAAACGCCTTGCCTTGGAGAAACAAAAGACAAAGCACACCGACATGGTGCGTTATGAACTTATGTTCAAATTCGGCTATTACGTGACGGAATCCTCGGAACATAACGCTGAATACCATCCATATTTCATTAAGAAACAATATCCAGAACTGATCGAGAAGTATAACATTCCACTTGATGAATACCCTCGACGCTGCATCAACCAAATTGAAGGTTGGAAAAACATGCGTGAACAGCTCGTCAATAACCAACATATTGAGCACCACCGTACCCATGAATATGCCTCATATATTTTCGATGCTATGGAAACAGGAACACCATTCAAACTAGGTGGCAACGTTATGAATACGGGACTTATCACCAATTTGCCGCGCAATGCATGTGTTGAGGTTCCATGCTTCGTTGATCGCAGCGGAGTTACGCCTACCTATGTTGGCGATCTGCCGCCACAACTTGCAGCGTTGAACCTCACGAATATCAATACTCAGCTTCTTACGATAGAAGCGGCCATGACAGGGAAGAAGGAGCACATCTACCACGCGGCCATGCTCGATCCGCATACAGCAGCAGAACTAAGCCTGGATGATATCGTATCCTTATGCGATGATCTGATCGAGGCTCACGGAGATTGGCTTCCGAAGTTCGAATAAGAAAGAAGGGGCTGCCTCAAAAGTTAATTTTGGATGTTGAATGTTGAAGCCCCACATAGGCATGAATATGCATGCAAAAAGACGCTTCCATCCCCATAAATACAGTGGAGTTGGAAGCGTCTCTGCACGTCTTATGGGACTGACTCACTTGTAGCTACCCTATTGAGGCAGCCCCTTTTCTATTTGATGCTATATCTTGATGACCGTACATTATTCCCCTTGTGCACGTTTATGCTCTTGTGATGCCTGCGCTGCTTTCTTGGCCTGCTGGCTTCGTTTAATGGACAGTCCAACTGCCACGACAACGATCACCAGTGCGATCTCAAATCCATACTTGATGAATGGATTCGAGAAGAGTCCGGCTAGCGAATCGAACTTCATGAACTCACTGACGAACATTTTCGCCGCTGTCCACGCGAGCACCGCTGATCCGATGGTGATAATGATTGGGTAGCGCTCGATAAATTTCAGCACAATCGTGCTTCCCCATACGACAATAGGAACGGAAATTGCAAGTCCCAGTACGACAAGCAATCCATGTCCATTCGCCGCACCCGCTACCGCAAGTACATTATCAAGCCCCATCGCCGCGTCTGCAATAATAATCGTTCGAACTGCCGCCCAAAAGCTGCCTCCCGCCTGCACATTATGATCTTTCTCTTCGACCATGAGCTTGATCGCAATCCATATGAGCACGGCTCCGCCAATCACGAGTAGGAACGGAATTTTGAGCAGCCATACAACCCCTAAAGTGGCAAGTGCTCGAATGATTACTGCTCCGATCGTACCGAAGATGATGACTTTCTTCTGATCTTGCTTCGGTAGGTTGCGAGCCGCTAGACCGATAACAATGGCGTTATCTCCTGCTAACACCAAGTCAATGACGACAATGGACAGCAGTGTGGTCCAGAACTCTAATGAAAATAGCTCCATTGATAGTTCCCCCTTGACGTTAGTATGTATAAATACTGTAAAAAACATGAACGCCGCTACCACGATCGTGGTAACGGCGTTCCGATCAGAAAGAGACCTTCACCAACGCAACCATCGTGGCAAAGGTCTCGCAAACAACGTTATACGTTGCCAGTAGCGCCGAGGATGCGCGTTGTGGCGTATCCCGTAATGACGACGGTTACTGTGCTAGCTACTCCCCTTTGGAGTATTCGTTTTTTCAGTGAACTAATCATAACACCGGTAATCGAATTGTTCAACCATCATTTCTCTCTATTTTCTCGCTCTATTACAGATCTGGCGTTGTTCGAATGATAACAATTGGGTATGATGAAGATATACGTATTTAATCATAAGGAGGCTTCCCCATCGTGAGCAAAGAACAATCCAATCATCATCCTTCACTTGAAAAAGCAACCTTTGCCGGTGGCTGCTTCTGGTGTATGGTCACGCCGTTCGAAGAGCTTCCTGGCATCCATTCGATTGTGTCTGGCTATACAGGAGGACACACTGACAATCCTACATACGAAGAAGTATGCTCTGAGACAACCGGGCATGCCGAAGCCGTCCAAATTACATTCAACCCTGCCCTATTCCCTTATAAGAAGCTGCTCGAGCTATTCTGGCAGCAAATTGATCCTACAGATGAAGGCGGACAGTTCCATGATCGCGGTTCGTCTTATCGAACAGCTATCTTCTATCACAATGAGGAACAACTTCAGCTTGCACTGCAATCCAAGCAAGAATTGGAGCAGAGCGGTAGATTCGATAAACCAATCGCTACTGAGATAGTTCCCGCTGGCACGTTCTACCCAGCAGAAGAGCATCATCAAAACTATCATCAGAAGAATCCAGCCCACTACAAGCGCTATCGCTCCGCATCGGGCAGAGATGCCTACATCGTGAACCATTGGGGAGTCTCCGATGAAGAGCGTGCAGCCCTTCAAGGGAAGCTGACGCCAATCCAGTATCGGGTAACCCAGCAGAATGGCACAGAGCCCCCTTTTTCCAATGAATACTGGAACCACGAAGCAGAAGGAATCTATGTGGATATCGTATCTGGTGAGCCGCTCTTCAGTTCGTTGGACAAGTTCGATGCTGGCTGCGGCTGGCCAAGCTTCTCGAAGCCGCTTCATTCCAATCATGTGGAGAATAAGTTGGATACTACTCACGGCATGGTTCGTGTGGAAGTAAGGAGCAAACTGGCTGACTCCCATTTGGGACATGTATTCGATGATGGCCCTACCCCAACTGGTCTTCGTTATTGCATTAACTCTGCAGCCCTGCGGTTCATTCCAAAAGAAAAGCTGGAGGAAGAGGGTTATGAGGAATTCGCATCCCTATTCTCCTCCAAATAGGATTCTCTAGTACGAAGGCCCAAATGAGAAACGACTTAATCGTTCTCATTTGGGCCTATATTTAGATTCGCTCAATTGATAACAAAATACCGCTCTTGTCGTCGCACATTTTGAATCGAGGTATCTGATTGCAGTAGGGATCCATTCGTTCATGCGCCTCCAAGGCGGCGGCACATTGCTCCATCCCAGTAGTAATGATGTATTGGAACCACCGCTCCATACTGCTCTGTTCTTCATCTACACGCCAAGGGTAAATGCCATCCGATACAAGCAGAATATGCGTAACTCCCTGGAGTGGGAGAGCCCCATATTCTATGCGATGCTGCACGGCCTCATCCCCATTAAGGACGCTGTAACCGAACTCTGTATTCGCACGGGAACGATTCTGCCTCAGCAGCTGCCGAATCTCTTCTGGCTGCCTATGCTCTATCCAATCCTCCTCATGCTCCATCCACGCTGACAAGGCTCGCTCATCGAAGGGAGCAACTCGGTCATAAGTTACAGCTCGAACCTCCCCGGATTCATATAGCGCGTATATCATGCAATCGCCCGTCTGCGTCCAATACGCATAATACTCATCAAGCCACACAGCGGCATGAACCGCACCGAACCTTCGTCCTGTATCCTGTGGAGCGATGCCGTATTGGCGAATCGTATTATCCAATTTGCGATTTGCATCCATGAGTCGAGCACGCATCACATCAAGTGGAGAATCGATAGCTGCTGTAGTAGTGATAGATTCCAGACCACGAGCAATACTTAAGGCAGCCATCTCTCCCGCTGTATGCCCTTCCTCATCTGTAATCGGCTCCAATCCAGATACACCATCGATGACCGCATATAGCTGCTGTTCGGGAAGTGCAATCATCCGGTCTTCATTTCGTCTGCCCTGCCCCTGTCTCGTTGCTGCATCACAATGAATTCGAATCACTGCTGTTCCCCCTTCAATCGTTCTTACGCTCAGCTACTTGACTTCTGCACCATCTTCGCAGCTTGGCCGAACAATCCCATTAACATGAACACAACGATAATATATAGCAAGAACATCGGCGCCGCCATAGCGGAGAATACCATCGGTGATGCAAACGCGAATCCGAGCATACTTAATGAACAAGCGAGTGCAACTGTAAAATAGATGGATCGTCTACGGGCCATATTTGCAATGTAGCCCCAGTCACGGCGCAGTGCATATTCGCGCAAACCACTACACATGAAGGTTACTAGTGTGATGTTCAACCCCGTCTCTGCTATACTGCGAAACACTCCAATCCATGCTCTCGCATCCGCACTGACTCCGCCTAGCAGCATCGGCTGCAGCAGCTCATACACCGCTAGAACGATCAGCGGGATGCATACTCGCTTCGCTACCAAGAAGCGATCAGATACGGATATCAATTGTGTTACACCGCTAAATACCAAGGCAAAGCCTACGATATCCGGCAGAAGATCAACGCCCCACGGCGCGTAATCAATAAAAAATAACAAACCCCATTGAATTCGTCTAAATGCCTTTGCTTCCATATTCATCTTGTTCATCTTTGATGTCTGCATGTCCTTTCCGTATGTACTTCCACAAGCAAGCTGTACCCGATTATGAAACAGTTCAGCATGCTGTTATCTTGCTTCAGTATAACGTGACGTCTTAAGCAAACGCAATCTCGCGTCCTATTTGGAATATTTTTTCAGCCTATTCACTCAATTCGGATTATGTAAGTCCATTCCTTTTGCAGTATAATGATTAAATGTCTAGTTGAGTAACATTTCCTTATAGCCTAATAGTAGCTACATACCTTTCAGGAGGAAGCATAATGAATCACATTAAAATATTTTCGGACAGCACATGCGATTTGCCGAAATCACTACTTGAACGTTATGAAGTTGGCATTATCCCTTTATATGTTACTTTCGGTGACGACGCTTATCGTGATGGAGTGGATATGACCCCTCCGGAATTGTACCAGCAAGTTGATGCATGCGGTAAGCTGCCGAAGACATCTTCGCCATCTCCAGCTGATTTTGTAAAGGCATTTGAGCCATTTGTGAACGAAGGCCGTAAAATTCTGTATATCGGGTTGTCTTCCCACTTATCGTCCACCATTCAGAATGCCATTATTGCCGGGGATATGCTCGGAGAAGGCTCTGTAACTGTCATCGATTCCTTGAATTTGTCCACCGGTATCGGGATTCAAGTTCTCAAGGCAGCAATAGCGCTGGAATCAGGCATATCTCTGGAAGAGACGGTAAAGCTTGTTGAGGACGTTCGCGGCAAAATGGAAACCGAGTTCATCATCGATACACTTGATTATCTATATAAGGGCGGACGCTGCAACAGTCTGCAGAACTTGATTGGCAGCCTGCTTCGCATTCGTCCTGTCATTAAAGTTGTAGATGGAAAAATGATTGCGGCCAATAAAATTCGCGGCAAACGCGAGAAGGCACTTGAGCAGTTGAAGCAAAATGCACTGGATCATGTAGATGAGATGGACAAGGATATCGTATTCGTCACTCATTCCTTATCGCCTGAAGATGCCAAAATGATTCAGGCAGAATTGCAAGAGAAGACGGGCGCAAAACATGTGATCCTGTCGGATTGTGGTTGCGTCATCTCCAGCCACTGTGGACCGAACACAATTGGAATCGTATACGCGCGTAAATAAACATACATCGGCTGACCTCGCCACTAGAGCAAGGTTCAGCCGATGTATTTATGTAGAGAACTAACCGTATTTTATTCCATTGAACGAGTAAAAAACGAGCAATCCCACCCGCCCCCGCTGCAAGGCAAATCCCAAGAAGCATCTGTACAATCACTTCTATGAACTTGGCGCTGTCATCCGTCCAAGCCCGCTCTGCAAATAAAGCCACTTCTTGATTCGAGAGCATAATCAATAGCTTGATAAATTCCGGGATGCTGTTTACGAGAAGCATAATACCAGCAATACCTAGTCCGATATGAAGGGTGGTGCGAAGCACCGGGTTCGCAGAATGCGTCTGGCTGCGCATCGGAAGCACACTTTCCTCGCCGCTACTAGATACGTCTGCATCTTGTGTCTTCACTAAAGTCACATCACGTAGTTTAGACGGTGCTAGCACCTTCGATAATGAACCTGCCGTGCACCATAGGATGATTCCTCCAATAAGCGGAACAAGGACAGGGAGGAGCAGTATGACGAAATTGGTGTATACAATATTTTCACTTCCAACCTCCATATGAATCATCGAGGAGATCATATTTACCAGCGCAGCTGCAATCTTCGCCAACTCTAAGAAGGCGGTCACGATCCAATAGAGAGCGCCCAGCCGAACAGCCAAAAAGGCCAATGATCGAGCATTCAATTGATTTTCCTCCATTTCTGAGCATGGATTCATAATCATCTATTATACAGGATGTCTGGCGCTTATTGGGAAGTTATTTGCCATGATACCTCTGCTGGTATACGTATGGATACAGATGTACCAATGCCAAGTCCGCTCACAATTGTAACTCCATACTCTGCTCCGTAGTGCAGTTTAATACGTTGATCTACATTTCGAATGCCATAGCCTGTATTCACATGGTCTCTTCCATCAAAAATATCATGGATTCGCTGAGCGGTCATACCTACCCCATCATCGATGATCCGGAACAGCAGGTCATCCCCATCCTTCTTTGCTACAATTCGAATGAAGATTCGATCTCCACACCAAGCATGTTCCAATACATTTTCAATAAATGGCTGTACAATCAGCTTTACCGTACTATACGGCCATACAGATGGGTCAATATCGAACATAACACTAATCCGATCGCCATATTTAATTTTCTGAATATCTACGTAAGCCTGTGCCTGCTCCAACTCATTATGTACCGGTATCATCAGCTTGCCGTTGTTAAGCGCAAGTCGATAGAACTTCGCCAGTCCTAATACCATCTGCTGCAGCTTCTCATTCTCCCCGAACTTCGCTAGACGATTAATGGAGGACAACGTGTTATACAGGAAATGAGGATTGATTTGCGATTGTAGCATCTCCAATTCCGCTTCCTTCTTCTGCAGCTGTGTCAAATATACTTCCTTAATTAGGGCCTCAACATTTTCGCCCATATTATTCAATGCAGTAGCAATTTGAGAAAATTCATCCTTGCCCCGATAGGAAATTCGTTTGTGCAGATCGCCTTCCCGGAAAGCATTGAGCACTGACACGAACTTCGTTATCCTAACCGAGAAATATCTCGAGATGAATACCCCTGCGAATGACAACACAATAAAGCAAATCAAGCAAATAAAAATAACAAACAATCGAACCTTCATCGAATCTTCCTGTATGATGGAGAGAGGCACATGAGCGACCAGCTTCCAAGATTGCTTCCCTACCGTCTCTTGGATCGTCAAATAGTTGCTCTGCGTATCCGCTTCATTGGCAGGCAACTTGCCAGACTGATAGATGCTTCTCCCCTGTTCATCCACTAGGTAGATTACGCTGTCATTTCCAATCTTCGAATAATTAATACTATCGAACAGCTCCGAGATCGCAACATTAATGCGCAAAAATCCAACTTCTTGCAGCTTCAGAGGGTTATTGGTGTCCACTAGCCGACGCAGCAGAGATATCCGACTGTTCTCCGCATCGCGCTCAATTTGGCTCCACTTCATTGTGACGCTGTACTTCTCGGGTGGAAAGCTCTTATACCAATCCTTATCTCTAATTCGATTCAAATGATAAATTTCGTAGGGCCAGTTATAATCCGTTGGATTCTCTTTCCCAAAGGTACTGTGATGGATCTCATTTATTGATTCATTACGAAAAAAAACAGAAACCCACAGTTTCATTCCAGTTGACGAAGATGCTGCTTCTATCTTAGGAATAACATACTTCGTAATGCGATCATAATTTTCCCAGCCTTCTTCATAGCTGCGTAAATATCGATACAGCTCATAATCGCCATACAAAATAGAAGATATGCGGATTACATCCTTCATCTTATATTCAATATTATCGCGAATCTGCAGCAGTGTTCCTTGTATATTGTTCCGAGTATGCTTGCGAATCGATTGATCATACATGGAATGGGAGACAAGTCCTATGACTAATACAGGAACAATGATGAAAACCATATAAGTCAGCATGAGTTTGTAGCCAATCGGCAAATAGCGGAACTTCGGTCGCTGTTCGTTCATTGACTTCTCCCCTATCATGTTTCCCGCTTGCGATACTCCATCGGAGTCATGCCGTATGCTTCCTTGAATTGTCTGCTAAAATAGGGAAGGTATCGATAGCCTACCTGATTAGCAATTTCATAGATTTTGATGGAGCTCTCATGCAGCAGCTCGCGAGCCCGCTCCATACGAAGCTGTATAAGTACTTCACTGAACGACTTCCCAGTCTCCTCCTTGAACATGTATCCCAAGTAGTTCGGTGAGAATGAGAATTGATGCGCCACGTCCTTCAGTGTAATGTTCTCGCTCATTTTATCCTTCATCACTTGAATCATTTCTCGAATGAGCCGATTATTCTTGGAGGTAGATTTGCTGCGCAAATATTCAGATATCTCAAATGTCTTCCTGACGAGCCAGGAGCGAATATCGCTCACCGTATCAAATTGCAGCAGAATATCCAAGTTATGCAGCTCCATACCCAATATATCGAACAGATTCTCATCCTTTGTCTTCAATTGCTCATCCAACTTCCATATGATGAACATCGCAAGATTATGTACGGTAAACTTAGAACGAAGCATGCTCACAGATTCGAACAGCCTCTCTATCTCATCGTAAATACAAACCAGTTCATATTCTATCAAAGCGTGAAATAGTGCCTCCATACGTTGTTCCAATGTACGCGCATCCATCATTTCGGGCTTCAAACTCACCGCTTCATAGCGGATAAGCCTCCCTTTGCCAATAAACATTTTGCCATCAACCGCTTTAGTTGCCTGTTGGAACGAGAGATAGAGCTGTTCCAATCCATTTACTGGTTCCCCAACCCCAACTGTCATCGTCACGGAGAACTGAGCCTCAATCACCTTATATAAATCATCAATGAAAGGGTCTAAATACTGATCATGAATCAGCACCATCATCCGATGAGGCGTCAACTTGCAGCAATGTGGCATATGATGCTTCAATCCAACCTCATTGACCGCATACAGGAATTCCTTCGTTGTAACCTCTTGTGACAAGCTCGTATGCTCTTGCGTCCAGGTCATATAGTCAAGCTCCATAACAGCAACTCGGACAGGCCAATTCAGTTTGTCAAGCCCATAAGAGGCAACTAGCTTCATCATTCCATCCTGCTGCTCACTTCTCCACTGCCCGTCAACCAACCGCAACAGCAAATCATTCTTCGCCATCGGAATCATATGCTGATAGGCTTCCTCCACATCACGACGCTTCCGGTCATCATCAAGATCCTGCTTCACCTTCTCGAGTGCAGCGATAAGCTCATCATCATTCATCGGCTTGAGTACATAGCTGTAGGCCTTCAAAGATAATGCCTGTTTCACATAACTGAAATCTTGGTGACCGCTTACAAAAATAATTCGAATATTGGAATTTACCTCAATCGCCCTGCGGGCCAGCTCCAACCCGGACATATTCGGCATATTTACATCACTGACGATAATATCGATAGGCGTACTATCTATAATATGACAAGCCTCAAAGGCGTTATTTACCGCTGCTGCAACTTCTAACCCAAGCTCTTCCCAAGGAATGAATTGCTTCATTCCTTCCAGATCAAGCATCTCGTCATCAACTAACAACACGTTATACATGAATGAGGCCCCCCAAACGATGCAGTCAATACAATTCTCGTTCCAGCATTTCCCTAAACAAAGTATAACAAGTTCAACTATCATTTGAACAGTCAGATGATTTCAAAATAAAAGATTTGATCAAAAGAACGAAGACCCGCTGGCAGACAGCGAGCCTTCGTTCCGTAGATTATTTACCCATTGCTTTCTTATTCTCCGTCCAAACTTTTGTAACATGGTCAAGGAACTTCTGATAACCAACCTTCATGGAATCATCATGTGCTTTATCCAGAATTTGCAGTGCTTCTTCATCGGATTTCGCGTACATGGATTTTGCTCTAGCTGTCAACCAAATATCTCTAACACTTTGTCTAGCAATCCCCTCTTCACTATCTGGAGTCGGCTCCCAGCCGAGGAACTCCGTGAAGTCACCTTGCGAAGCCCATGTTACTTCCATTTGCCAGCGGTTGCTGAAATCAATTTTATCTGCTGGTACAGTAGACAACATTTGCTTTTTCGTATTATCCATGAACATTGTATTGCCCACCCATACCAAGTCGCCAGCTTTACCATTTATTTCAGAAAGCGTCTTCGGATCATTCATGTATTTATCTTTATTAAATTTTGGAGTCATGCCATCAGCTTCAAATCCATCCCAATACCCATCAGCTCCTGGAGGTCCCCAGTTCAGCACCATGCTGCCTTCAGGTCCTGTCATCCAGTCAAGCATCGCGAATATGGCCTCTGGATTTTTCGCATTTGTTGTAATCGCAGCTACGTTCCATCCAAGCTGGTTATATGTTCCTGGATAGATTTTGCTAGCATCCAGACCTTGTTTTACAATCGGTTTAATAAACATATAGCCGTCTTCCGGATCCTTCTTCTTCAATTCCTCATCTGCTACAGCAAGCATCTTCATCGGATCGAAAGTTGCAATAACGGCAAACTTACCATTCATCGCTTTTTCTCTTACTTGGTCTTCTGTTTGCGTATTCGCATCTTGCGTCATCAGCTTCTCACGCATCAGCTTCGCCGTATATACTACGGATTCACGGAAGCCTGGATCTTTATAGATGGAGACCATTTTATCACCATCTGGAACAGCAAAGAATCGGGTAAGGGACAAGTTGTTTTCTTTAAAGGAAGAGAAGATTTGGTCAATACCGTGACCGTCTTTAGCCAATCCCGTTTCAAATGGAGTGACATCTGGGTACTTCTTATGCACAGCTTGCAAGTATGCATACAAGTCGTCAGTCGTCTCCAATTTTGGAGAGCCCAGAGCTTTATAGATTTTTTTGTTGATAGCATAACCTGCGTTCCCGTTCGGCTGTTGTGTATAATAGTTCGGTACCTGATAGATCTTGCCATCAGGCGAACGGAGCAATGCCTTGTGATTTTCAGTCAAATACTTCTTGAAATTCGGGTACTTGTCAATATACTCATCTAATGGTACGAGCATACCAGCCTCACGAAGACGTTCAATATCGGGCCCTCTGTCAGTCCAGATAATATCAGGAAGCTCATTGCCCGCAATCATCGTTTGCAGCTTCTGTGCATTGTTACCACCTGAACTGATTCCATTGACCGTAATTTTCAAGTTGTCTTGTATCCACTTCGAAGCAGGATCCTTACCCCATTTCGGCAGCTGGTACCAACCATAGTTGCCATAGAACGATACTTCAAGTGGTTCCTTGCCCAATTCGTACAGGTCACTCTTCGGAGTTTCACTTGATTCTTGTCCCGTGTCGCCTTGCTTCACAGGTTCATTCTCTGGTGGAGCACTTGTCTTCCCACTGCCGCATCCTACTAACAGAGTGAATACCATAAAAACAGACAACACACTCAGCAGAAGATTTTTTTGTTCTTCACGGCTTTTTCCCCTTTCGTTCTTGTAATCTATGTTTAAAGCAAGGTTGCTCTAAACGCATCCAAATGTCCAGCAGATCAAACAATCGCTACTCTTTCAACGAGCCAATCAACACACCTTTCACAAAGAAACGCTGCAAGAACGGGTACACACATACAATTGGAAGCGTTGCTACCATAATAGTCGCCATCGTCAATGCCTTAGAGGTTATTTCTTGGCAGCATTGATGTGCACAAGCGCACTCGTATC
>NZ_JMDX01000153.1:0-14904 GCF_000935845.1 Paenibacillus sp. E194 | reverse complement strand
AGGCTGCACGCTTATTCGGCGAGTCGGCTGCAATTGCAGCGATTTCGAAAAGNGAAATTGATTGCGATGACTCCGCAGGATCAATCGGCACCGTGACCGCGCCCCAATCTATCGGCTTCTCTCCCTCCACATAAGTAGGCCGCTGCTTCAATTCCATCATTACGAAAGCATTCGCAACCATCATTGCGGCTTTCCCTTCGAAAAAATAGCTTTTTTGCGTATACACTTGACTCTCAGGATGGAAAAATACCGATTTACTGCGTACCGCACCCACTGCCAGCTTCATTGCATCTTTCCAGCCCTCTGAATTTAGAAACACCTTCTCTCCCTTTGGATCGAACAGTCTTAAGCCGGATGTATCAGCGATTTGATACATCAGCCTGCCAGGATCTCTGAAGTATTCATACAAGCCGTACACCTTATTGCTGCCAGCACCGACATTAGAAAATCTCGCGGCTAAATCAAATAGTTCCTGCCAGGTCATGTTGTTCCTCGGTGATTCGATTTGATGCTCCTTAAATAAGGCCTTGTTATAATATAGAACCTCCCTGTTGAAGGATGGCGCCAGTCCGTACAGCTTCCCGTTGCCCAAACTTTTGATCTTGTCCAGCAATCCCGGCATAAATCCATCCACATCATACTCATCCTGGCGGATCGCGTCCTCCAAATCATACAGCTTGCCATCCTGGGCAAAGATCTTGAATACATAATCGTCCAGTAAAAATACATCCGCGCCCGAGTTCTCCAGCAGCTTCTTTTTTCTACAAAATAGTCATCCGCATTAATTATTTTCCCAAGCTTTTTCAATACCTGCTTCTCGGGAATGACCTCGACCTCAATTTGCGGATATTTCATATGAAAATACTTCCCGTAATCGCGGTAGAAGGCGTCCTCATCCTGATAGACCACCTTGATTTTGCTTGGCTGCAGCGGTTCCAGCACTTCCTTCTTGCCCAAACAACCGCTCATTAAGGAAACGATCGTTAGCAGCAGGATCGTTATTTTCCATTTGTGATGCACGTTTTCTCACCCGTTTCTTTACTTATGACTTTCCTTTTGTTTTCTGCTTTGCTTCTTCTTGCAATTTGGTCAATAGCTCCTGCCCCTTTATCTCCAAGGCGGCAGCCGCTTCATCCACTGACTTCTTGTGATCGATAACGGCCTGAAGCTCTTCCTCCAGCGTCTTATTGAACTTCCCGAAGAAAGGAAATGGGACATAGTCATTCATCCAGACGCTGTTGTGCTGAGTCTTCAGCATATAGAACGGTTCCATGCTCTTGCCCTTGAATTCCTTCAAATAACCGGTACGTGAAGGTAAATTACCAGTCATTGTCCGTGATCGGGCATGAGCCATTTCCGATCCGCTTGTAAACTTGACGAATTCCCAAGCAGCGCGCTTGTTGGTCGAATTCGCAGAAACCGCAAAAAGCGGATAAAAGGAAACATTCGTCGATTCCACCCCAGGCTCAATTGGGACAGTGACGACCTCCCAATCTACCGGCTCGTCCTCATTAAATCTAACGGCATATGTAGCAGGTGGGCCGGATATAGTCATCGCAGCCACACCATCATCAAAAAAGTCGCTTTTTGACGAATACATCTGATCTTCTGGACGGAAATAAACCGCATTGTTGCGTACAGCATCCACAGCCATTTTCATTGCTTTTTTCCATCCATCCGAATTGATAAGTACCTTCTTCCCCTTCGGATCGAAGAACTTTAAGCCGGAAGTATCGGCGATATCGAACATCAAATTGCCTGCATGGCCATTCGAAAAGTACAAGCCATGCACAGGACGGTTTCCATTTTTAACATTAGAAAATCTCGCTGCTAATTGCAGCACCTCTTCCCAGGTCATCTTGTTCGTCGGCGGGTCGATTTGGTTTTCCTTGAACAATTTTGTGTTATAGTACAGAGCTCCAATGCTTACTTGTGGAGCCAGCCCATACAGCTTCCCGTTGCCCAGATTTTTGATCGAATCGATAAGTCCCGGCATAAACTCCTCGATATTATAGCCATCCTGCCGGATGGCTTCCTCAAGATCATAAAGCTTCCCGTCGGTGGCGAACTGCTTGAACATTCCGCTGTCCAGCATATATACATCTGCGTCCGTTTTTTCGAGCAGCTTCTTTACTTCCGCCTCGTATTCATCCGCGCGGATCATTTTACCGAGATTTTTGAGCACCTGAACCTGTGGAATGACTTCGACTTCAATCTGCGGATATTTCATATTGAAGTACTTTCCGTAATCACGGTAAAATGCGTCTTCATCTTGGTAAATCACTTTGAACTTGCTTGGCTCAAGCGGTTCCAGCACTTCCTTCTTCCCGAAGCAGCCGCCTATGAATGACATGATCAATACGAGTAGAATTGAAACTTTCCAAACTTTGTTCATATTTCTCCTTCTCCATCTCCGCTTTTCCCCCGGGGTAGGAAACCGTTTTAGATTCACCCTCTCATGAGGCTTTCCTATATATAACAATCCGGATGATGTGAAATGTGACACATTGCGAAATTTACTAGTCAGAAAAGTATCCTTATCGGCGATCTGTGCACTTAACGCAAGTCAGCGGCACCGTCATTCGGATGTTAATCGCAATAGGTACGCAATAAAAAAAATCCGTCAAAGTGTGAACTTTAACGGATTTTAGACATTCAGATTAGTTATTGTACAAATTTGGCATTCATATTGTAATTCTATTTTTAGACCAATAACGTCTATTGGCACAGCAATCATGCTGGGCCATCTGATAAAATATACACCGCGTTCTTATCGGCATCCAATGCTGCTCTCATTATCGTTTCTTTGCCTTTAACGAAACCGTAATCTTTATTTGTGTTGTCCCATTTCACTTCATATCCCGTAATATCGATATTGAATAATTCCTTGGCAAGCGGAGCGACCACTTCCTGTGCATCTTTTGCCGTAATCCTTTGGTCGGTCATTTCTTTTTTCTTGTATGATGAAATACGTTCACAATCTTTCCCTTTATCGCATCCATCTCTAGAGATACTGCATTATCCTTAATTGACAACATATGATAATTTTCCCCGCTAGAAACAAGCAACGCCTCTGTTACATTCAAATCATGATCGAAAGCCGTTTTCATCGCTTTTGCTGCCATTTCCTGCCATTTTGAATCGAGTTCTTTCTTGGCAAGCTTAATTGTAACCTCACTGACAAAATCTGTTCCACTCCTCCATACTGCCTGAAAACCTTTCCCTGTCAAAGCATACGCAAAATGATCTTTTAGTTTCTCCTTTTTTCCATCATAAGGCCGCATTAGAATCGCTTCTTTATCAAGGACGTATGTTTTCTTTGCGTATGCCTTTTTCAGTGCTTTCAGAACCTTCTCCTGGGTCTCTTTGCTGATTTTATGGAGTGGAACCGCTCCGTCTATCGACCATACTCCTCCTTTATCATTAAAGTAGACAGTGTACTTACCATCTACCGATGTAACCTTCGCCTCTGAACCGCCCAATGACTCGGCAACATTCTGCAGCTTAATCTCTTTTCCAGCAAATTGATTTACCGCTTTTTGCAATTTGACTGCCATCGTTTTGTCAATTTGAACCTTCTTATTATTCGTTTGCTCCTGTTCATGCGCTGCCTCTGCTCCTACAGGAATTGGGCCTGCCACTGTAACCAACATACTTGACACAATCATAGCCGCTAGAAATGTTTTGTTTACATTCATCTTATTTTCTCCTTAGTTTCATATATAAACCTCCCTTTTATGCTAACATTGATCATCTAATACTCAACTTAACATTCAATGAATAAAATTTAAGAATAAAATCAGAAATGAATTTCCACAATTCGTCATTTATTTGTTGTCTTTGCCGCGCAATCGTTTCTCTTGCTCTAGTTCATGCGCGACCCGAAGCGCCTCTTGGCCCTTCGTCTGCAGTTCATTCACCGCCTCATCCACCGATTTCCCATTGTCAATAATGGCTTGCAGCGCTTCGGTCAACAAGGACCGGAAAGAACTGTTAAAGTCATCAGGGACGTTCTTGTTGCCCCAAAGCGCATCCCATGCGGACAGTTCCTTCGGCTTCAAGGCATAGAATGCTTCCGTGCTTCTGCCGTCCAATTCCTTGAAATATTCCGGTCTGGAAGGAATATTAGGGATCATACCAACAGTCGTTCGAGATGCCACCTTGGCCATATCCGCGCCGTTTATAAATTTGACGAGTTCCCACGCGGCCTCCTTATTGTCGGAATCAGCTGTAATCGCATAAATTTCGCGAATACTTATATTTCCGGTTTCATCGGGTGTCGCAGGATCGACTGGAGTTGTCACGACATCCCAATTGATTTTCTCAGTTTTCTTATCCCTTAGATGCTCCAAATCCCACGGTGTTCCCAGCTTCATTGCAGCCTGACCTGTGAAGAAGAGCTCTTTCCCCGGTTCAATGGGCTGAGGACCTTTGCTGGCCGGTGGAATATACAGCGCCTTGCTCCGCACTGCATCCGTCGCCTGCTGGATGGCCTCTTTCCAGCCCTCCGAGTTGATTAACAGCTGCTCTCCCTTGGCATCGAACAGCCTCAGTCCAGTTGAGGAAGCAATCTGATACATCAGGCTGTCTGCCCCACCAAATTCTTGAGCTAGCGCATACAATTGTTTATCTGTACCGCCTGCATTCGATATGCTTGTCGCCAGTTCAAAAAATTCCTTCCAGCTCATTTGATTTCGAGGAGGTTCAATATTGTGCTCCTTGAATAAATCACGATTGTAGTATAAAACAGTGGTATCAATACTGGGCGACAGTCCGTACAGCGTCCCCTTGCCCATTGCTTTGATCCTGTCGGTAAGTCCTGGCATGACCCCTTCGATATCATAACGATCTCGCTTAATGACCCCATCAATCGCATACAGCTTGCCGCCTTGGGCAAATTCTTTGAAAGATGTCTCGTCCAGCAGCAATACATCTGGTTTGTACTTGTCCAGCAGTTTCTGCGACTCCTTCTCAAAATCGAAATCAGGATCTCCGAACTTGGAGTACAGCTCCGATTTACTCACCACTTCCACATCAATATCGGGCTGCTTCAATTTGAACAGTTGCCCATAATCACGATTGAATGCACTTTCATCCTGATAGACGACTTTAATTTTCCCTTTGACCTTGTTGACTGACTCTAGTTCTGATTCTTTACCAAAACAACCGCTTACCAATGACATAATAATGAGGAGCATTATCCCCATTTTCCAGCTAGTTCGTACTCGCAATTCCCTCTCTCCCTTGCTTCGTATGTATATAGCTCCGCATTTTCGGGAACCAGAATTTAGATTCCCTTACGATTTCTTCGCTGCCGCTTCACGTGCCTTGACTAATGCTTGCTGCCCCTTCATCTCTAGCTCCGCGAGCGCTTCATCTATCGTTATCTGTTTATCAATGATCGCTTGCATTGCTTCTGATAGTAAAGGGTCGAACAGTTCATGAAACCCGTGAGGAATGTTCTTATCTTTCAGCAGTCCATTACCTTGTTTCGGCTTCAACAGATAGAATGGCTCCGTGCTTCTGCCTTCCAGATCCTTAAAATAGCCTGTGCGCGTCGGCAGCTTCCCGTTATTCCCCAGCGTGGCGACCTGAGCCATGTCCGTTCCATTTATGAATTGGATAAATTCCCATGCTGCCCGCTTATTTTCAGAATTTGCGGTTATCGCATAAATTTCTGACAAATGCACATAGGCAGATTCATTCGGGCTGGCCGGATCGACCGGTGTCGTAACAATACCCCAATCGATCTTCGGTGTTTTTTCATACATCGGAACTTCTTTCAAAAGATCAGTGAACCAGGACTCTTGAAATGTCATCGCGGCTTTTTCTTGGTGAAAAGGCTCGTAATAGCGATCCATACGCTCATTTTTGGCGTCTTGCTCAGGAATGTACACGGACTTATTGCGGATCGCATCCGCGGTCATCGTTACAGCTTCCTTCCAGCCCTCGGATTGAATAAGCAGTTTTTCTCCTTTAGCGTCAACCAGTCGAAGCCCAGAGGCAGTCGCAATATTATACAACAGCTTTTCGGGCTTCTCCGTTTGATACAGGCCATATACCCCCTCATTCGCGAATCGGCCAGCTAAGTTCAACAATTCTTTCCAACTCATTTTGTCTCGCGGCGGTTCGATATTGTATTCTTTGAACAGCCCGCGATTGTAAAACAACACAGGAGTTTCGAAATAGGGCGCCAATCCGAACAGCTTTCCATTCCCCTTCTCTTTCAGCCTATCGATAAGCCCAGGCATGAATCCGTCAATATCATATTTATCCTGGTTGATGACCATATCGAGGTCATACAGCCTCCCATCCTGGGCAAAGGCTTCGAACATACTCTCATTCAATAGCAATACATCAGGCTTATACTTCTCTATTACTCTCTTCTTTTCTTCACTCAATTCAAAGGTAGAAGTCTGCTCGGATTGTTCAAATACATCATCCTGAGCAATCACTTCAACTTCAATATCCGGATATTTCATTAGAAATAAATTCCCATAATCCCGATTGAATGATTCCTCATCCTTATACACGATCCTTAGCTTCCCTTTGCCGTCTTTCAACGGCGCTATTTCTGAATTTCCGCCAAAGCACCCACCCAAGAGTGACGTGATTGTCAGCAATAGAAGTACAAGTTTATATTTTCTATGCATAATTCGCTCGCTTCCCCTTTTTACTGTCGTTCGTGACATGAATGTTATGTTGAGTACGTTGCGTCATCGCTTCCTATCAACGATTCCTTATTTTCTGGTTTCACTGCGTGCTTGCATCAGCACCGCTTGTCCTTTTTCCTCCAACAAGGCGGCTGCTTCATCAATCGTTTTTCGATTCTCAATCACAACCTGCATTTCTGCCCGCAGCGGCTCCACGAACAGGCTGAAAAAGGACTCCGGAACATGATCGTTCCCCCACTTTTGCTTTGCTTCCTTCACTTTTAGCATATAGAAGGCCTCTAGACTCTTTCCGTCGTATTCCTTCAAATATCCTGTCCGCGACGGCAATGTGCCATTGTATGTTTTGGATTTGGATTTCGCCATGTCTGCACCATTCACAAGCTTGACCAGCTCCCAAGCCGCCCGCTTATTGGGAGAAGTCGCTGATACGGCGAAGATTTCTCGTGAATTTATGTTCACGGATTCATCATTTGAATGGACGGGCATGGTTACGATGCCCCAATTCATTTGGATACCGTTCTGCTTGAGCGCCAGCATGAGATCTGGCGAACCGAAAGTCATGGCTGCTTCTTTGTTCATAAAATGTTTGTTGCTGCCATTGGAATTTAATATGACCGACTTACTGCGGACTCCATCCGTGACGAGCTTCATGACGTTTTTCCACCCGTCCATATTAATAAGCACATGATCTGCCTTCTCGTCAAATAGCTTTAGGCCAGAATTGAAGCCGATATTCAGTACCTCGCGTCCAGGATCGGAATAGGTTTCCTCCAAACCGTACACGTGTCGGCCGCCACTCCCTTGACCCATAAATCTGTCAGCCAGCTCTAATAGCTCCTGCCAGGACATTTTATTTCTCGGCGGTTCTACCTGATACTCCTTGAACAAATCCTCGTTGTAATACAGGGCATGTAAGGTGACCTGTGGCACAAGGCCGTACAGATCACCCTTGCCTAACGCTTTGAGCTTGTCGATAAGTCCAGGCATAAACCCATCCACATCGAAGTTATCTTGATGAATGACTGTCTCCAGGTTATACAGCTTGCCTTCCTCAACGAAGGCTTTGAACATTTCCTCATCTAACAGCAATACATCAGGATTGTATGTATTCAGGAACTTCCTAGTCGCTTCCTTATAATCAATAACATGATTAAATTCGGTAATGAGCTTCGACTTGCTGATCACTTCCACATCAATTTGCGGAAATTGTAGTTTGAAGTATTTCCCGTAATCCTCATAGAATGATTCTTCATCCAAATAGACGACCTTGATTGTTCCGGCCTGAAGCGGCTCGAGTTCTTCTTTTTGTTCGCCGCAACTGCTCAGCAAGGATAAGATCGTCAGCATGAAAATCCCCGTTCTCCATACCCTTTTCATAGATATCCTCCTACTCTCCTTCTCACCTATTTATCGCAACAGACCCGACGCTTACCAATACGGGTGCTCATGTGTTTACTTAACAGTTGGATCACTCGGATGCGTTTTGTTCCGTAATTGGCGTAATGCAGCTTGCCCCTTCTCCTTTAGTTCGGCAGCGGCTTGGTCTACTGTTTTCTTCCCGTCAATGACCGCTTGCAGTTCTTCCGACAGGATCGGCTCGAAGGCGAGAAAGAAATCACGAGGTACATTCCGGTTGTCCCATATGCCGTCGGCCTTCTGCGGCTTCAATTGATAGAACGGCTCTGTTACTGTTGAATCAAAATCATTCAGATTGCCCATGCGCGTCGGCGCGTAGTCATAAACAAAGCGTTGGAAGTATGTCCCCATTGTTTCCTTGCCATTGATGAATTTGACGAATTCCATCGCAGCCTGCTTGTTATCAGAATCTGCTGCTACTGCATACACATAGGGCAGCTTCATATTCGCCTCTGCCAAATTCGGATTGCCAGGCGGCGACAGGACGCCCCATTTTTTGTGTAATTTTCTCTTATCGTCCGGCTGCATCACATCTTTATGAATAAAGGATGGATCACCGATTAACATGGCAGAATCCCCATCTAAAAAAATCCCATCATGGGTCATGTTGCGCTCTTTCGGATGAACGAGCAGCGCACGGCTTCTCACTGCTTCTGTCATTTTCTTTATGACATGCTTCCATCCGTCTGTATCGATCAGCAGCTTCTCCCCCTTCTCGTCGAACAAGCTCAGTCCGGAAGAAGAACCGATCTGGTACATCATCGCCGGGGCGGCGGAGTACGTATGATAAATGCCGTGAAAATCCCGCTTCCCCGAACCGGGATCGGAGATTTGTCCAGCCAGCTCCAGCACCTCATCCCATGTCATATTGCTTCGTGGAGGAGATATATAATGCTTCTCGAACAGATCCTTATTGTAAAATAAGACTTGTCTGTAGAAATAGGGCGCTATTCCATACAGCTTCCCGTCTCCTCTGCTCTTCATTCGGTCGATCAGTCCAGGCATAAATTCGTTTAGATGAAAGCTTTCATCTTGCAGATCGGCCTCCATGTCATAGAGCTTCCCTTCCCGGGCGGTATCCGCGAACAGGTTCTCATCAACAACAATCACATCCGGCTTGTGCCTGTCTAGGAACTTTTTCTGCCCCTCGTAAAACTCATCTAGTGATTTTCCATCCTTGAACTTGGCGAACTCGTTCGTCTGGACAATAAATTCGATTTGATCCACTGGATAGTTCATCATTTTTATTTTGCCGATATCGATGTAGTACGCATTTTCATCCTGATACAGCACCTTGATTTTGCTTGTCTGTATGGACTCGTCATGCTCTAGCGTCTTGCCGGCACATCCACTTATCAATGCGATTATCATAAGGAGTGTGATTGTGACTCTCGATTTCCCCATACTTGCTGCCTCTCCTTCCTCGCTCCTAAGACGCTATTCCTTCTCTAGCTCTATGGTGAACTCTAGCTCTTTCATATAATGTTTTTCGATTTTCCAGGCTTCTAAAGACTCATAATCATACAAAAAAGGCTTGATCGTAATCGACTTCGGTTTTTGCCGGAATGGCTCGAACATCAAATCCAATCCATAATCATTCGACTCTTCGTACTTATTAGCTAATCCTCCAAGTCCCGCATGTATCAGTCCTTTCGCCTTGTTCCCCTGATCATCGAACACGTCTGCACTGAACAGCAGGTTATCGTGCAGTCCAAAGTCTTTTTTCGGACCTATAAATTTATCGGGAACATGCTGCATTTCTCCTATTCCTCTCAGCATCACTCGTGTCGTGATTGGGGTTAACTCCAATTTCTCAAGCGACAGGCTAAGACCGTCATAGGATCTCGTGATATTCTCTGTAAAATTAATATTTTTCGTATTCTTCTTCACCGGAATATTGAACATGAACACCTCCCGAACTCCCGATAATGATACATTCATGCGGATATTGAACTCATCGGGTAGTGATTTCGGCTCGCTGCTGAGATTTCCATTTCTCGTTACTGAAGGTTCACTCCTACTTACTGAGATACCAGAATCTGGGTCCCCAGGAGTTTGGTACATGCTTAAACTTAAGTCGTATGTTATCTCCTCAAGTGAAGAGTCTAAGAAACGAATTCGACGAATTACTCCCCTATCGTCCGTTAAAGAGGGACTGAACAGATAGGAAGACACATTTTCGCCTTCACGCTCCCACGTAAAAGCCAAGCGGATGCCATCATAAACCATGTTTTTAATCCGAAGCGTGACCCCGTCATGAGTGATGGATTGATTGATTTTCGTAACCAGATTGTTATCAACCGCGTAAGAAAGGCCAAAATCGCCGGTTTGCTGGAACACGACGCCAATAAAGGGCAGCTTGCTTAACGCATGTGCCATCGTTGATGAGACGAATCCGCTGCCAATCACACCACCGCCAATAACGACTGCTAAGGAGGTAGCGATTACTGCTGGCTTCCAGATTGATTTCTTCTTCGCTGCCTTCTCTTCCCGAATTCGATTCATGATCCGATGGCTGTAAGTATAGACCGGCATTTCGGTATCGTGAATAATCTGTTCCAGCTGATTGATTTCTTGATCAGTCAGCTTAGTTCGGTTGGACCATTTCGCCATTCGCAAAGACCTCCTTATCATTATTCCGAATCTTGGCACGCAGCCGCTCATATTTCTTGCGAATCGCAGCGGGATTACTGCCCATAATGTCCGCTATGTCAGTAAAGCTATATTGCTCAACTGCTCGAAGCAGCAGAATATGCCTTTCCTCCACTGTCAATAGTTCGAGCATATTCTCAATGATTGCTGCATGATTGATAGGAACAGGATTAGGTGCAATCTCTCTACTGCGCAAGAGCAGCCGATACCAGCGTTTTCTCTTCTTCAGTACATTCATGCTGTGGTTATATGCAATCTTATACAGCCAAGCCGAAAAGTTCGTGTTCTGTATGTATTGATTCAAATTGCGGTAGGCCTGTAGGAAGATCTCCTGCAAAGCATCTTCTGCTTCTTCTCGATTCGTTAATAGATAATAGCAGTAGCTGTACATTTGCCTCTCGAAATGATGAATAAGGATTGCAAAAGCTTCATCATCGCCTTCCTGCACCTTCGCAACAATCGCCTCAATAAATTGCTGCTTTTGTTGTCGTTCACCCGGGCTGGATAATTCCACAGGTTCACCTCCCTTGATGCTTTCCAACCTCTATAACAACCGTAATCTTCGATTTGTGACACATGGCCAAAATAAAAAAAACAGATAGCGCCAACCGAATAGTTGGCCTACCCGATTGGCGCATACTGCTTATCCATTCCGGTATTCAATTCAAAAGATTCGTTCGTTAATAAGGTTAATATGTAATCAGTTTCTTGCCTGCCTTGAAACTAAATGGAATACTGGCCATTATGACAACACCAGCAATAATCGTACTGATAATAAGCTCACTTACTGAAATAACATTTGCAGCAAGCCCTGTCTTCATAATGAGGCTATCAATCGGAACGATGACCAATAGGCCCGTAAATAAACCTGGCGAGTAGCAGCGTTCGATAATCGTCGATATCAAATGCGGGAAGATGATGTTAAAAATCATTCCGCCCACATAGCCGAAATACGCGTATTTGAATACCGCAACGTCTGGATAGATGATATACAGGGCTGTAATCAAATAAGCGAATCCAGTCACCCAAAATAAGCCAAACAAAAACTGATCCTGAGTAACGGCTTTATGCATCTTCACCTTCCCTGCTGCGGAAGATTGTCTGGTCAGCCACACCGCTTCTTCTAAGTTGTGTATCGTAAATGCGAACAAGAACAAGATAATAATAGAACTATTCATATTGTATTCCTCCTTATTGGAACATTCAAGCAATACCAAGTATTCGTACAAGGATCATCTAATGTTTACTTCAAACCATTCAAGAGAAAATGAACGGTGCATGCAGCAATCTCGTCTACACTCTCTGCATTCTCTTCCATGACAGTTGTCTCGAACAAGTCATCTAGCGCAGGTACATTGCGAGTGAAAATGAGTGCTCCTATGATAAAGTGCAGCGTCTGCTTCAAGGATGTAAATTGGAAGCATCCCTTCGCTCTACCCGCCTCCAGTATGTCGCGAAGCTGCTTCCACAATGTGTAGACATAGGCTTGCAATTTCTCCATACGCGGACTTTGCATAATGATCTCCTGCTGCAGCATGTTAATAAGCTCAGGCTCTGTCTGACGCAGACGAACGAATTCATGTATAAAATATGAAAAGTCAGCCTCTGGATCTTGCAGCGTATAGGTTGCCGTTGCATAATTGGGAATCGACGATTCAAACAGCGCATAAAATACCTTTTCCTTGCCGCCAAAATGGTACGAGACAAGCGCTGGCGCTACACCTGCCTCTTCGCAAATCTGCCTTACCGTTGTTCCTTCGAACCCATTGCGTGCAAACAGCTTCTTCGCCGCACTGAGAATCTTTGCCTTCACGTCATTTGTGTCTTGAACCATCTTTGTTCTCCTCTCATGTTGTTATTGATGAATAAGTTCTAGGTTGATATTGACACTAGCAGTGAACAAAAAATTGAACATTGAAATTGAGTATAGGAACTGCGAATATGACGGCCTATTTATTGAACATTTGTTTTGAACGATCGTTTTGAACAGTTGTTCAAATATCTACACCCCCATCGTACTCCTCTATATCAGCAGTGTCAACCCCAACAAATAAAATCGAGAATCTGAGCATGGGGAATCGGATACGATAACGATACAAGCCTAAATAACCATTCGAAGGAGGTTGCTTGAGTGAGTGATGGTATCAGTATATGGGCGCTCAAAAAAATGCCCCTGCAGCAAGTGATTCAATATATCGGACAACATAGTTCACCTGATTTTCAGGCACGGATGACAAATATGCAGGAATCAGACTTTGAAGCTCTATCTCCTGATCAAGCTGAGGATAGACTTCGTGATGCCATATCGAGAATGAGCGAGGAAAAGTATACGGATTATTTGCTGGAGTTAATTGACGAGTGAA
Source organism: Paenibacillus sp. E194 (assembly GCF_000935845.1). NCBI lineage: Bacteria > Bacillati > Bacillota > Bacilli > Caryophanales > Paenibacillaceae > Paenibacillus > Paenibacillus sp. E194. The sequence continues at coordinate 1,799 of NZ_JMDX01000153.1, read as the reverse complement.
TACCGGATGAAGCACAGGTGACGGCGCTCCAAACACAAAGAAGCATGCCCTCTATAACGAGAGACATGCTTCTTCTATTAATAATGCTAAGACATAGCCTGAACAACAACATGACTGTCAACATATTGCTTGAATGCTGCTATTTTGCCATCATCCAGCTTCCATACATGTACAAAATCTGCACGAATGGATTTCCCTGTAGCCTTGTATGTTCCGGTATAAACGCCCTCTGTAATTACGATTTTTTGATTCGTAACCTCATGGTAGGTGTGTACAGTGGCGACAAAGCCGTCCCATTCTGTTCCTAAGCGTTCAAAAACATTGCTCTTAATGCTAGCGGCTCCATGGAACGTGCCACCGTACGGATATCCTGCCGCTTCCGTCCATACCGTGCTGTCAGTTAATGCTGCAAGCAGAAATTCAGGCCCTTCATAGGTGCGGCGGACGATGTCTACATTTGCTTGCTGACTTTCCATATCCAGCCCCCCACGAAAACTATTTAGTTACATAATCTTATTTGTGGAACGTTACAACTTCTTCAAACGGCAGGAAGCTGCGTTCACCTGGTTGTTCATTCGGCTCACCAAACGGCATTTGTGCGATCAATGTCCACTCTTGCGGGATATCCCATGTACGCTTCACTTCATCATCTACAATTGGATTGTAGTGCTGAAGGGATGCGCCGATACCGTCTGCTTCCAGTGCTGTCCATACTGCATATTGCAGCATTGCACTGCCTTGATGGGACCAGAACGGGAATTGCTCTTTATAGCTAGGAGCATTTTCTTGCATGCTCTGAATCGTTGCCTGGTTCTCGAAGAATAAGATTGTTCCCACACCATCGCGGAAGCCTGCCAGTCTTTGAACGGTTGCATCAAAGTTCTCTGCTGGAACGCGAGCACGCAGCGTTTCTTTCACGATGTCCCAGAACTTCTCATGTTCACCGTCCAACAATACGACCACACGGCCGCTTTGCATATTGAATGATGTTGGAGCATGCAAGGATGTTTTCAAAATTTCGCGGATGCGCTCTTCTGTAATCGCTGGATTTTTCGTTACTTTGCGAATGGAACGGCGGTTGATGATTGCGTCTTTGAATGTTGTCATTGAGGTTTCCTCCATTTATAAATCATGTGATTGGTATACAAGATAAACTTAGCAATTTCCATCTAGATCGCACTGCATACCTTCAATCGAGTCAAATGACTGCTTGGAAGCTGCGCGATCAATGGCTTGAGCCAAACGTTCCTTGCTGGCCAGACCTTGAATCACCTGATCGCCGATAATGAATGTCGGCACAGCTGAGATGCGAGCCTCTTCATAAGCATGCTTGATCGCTGCTTGATGAGCGTCCCGATATGTGCGGGATTCGAGCGCCTCGCGGTACGCCGCTGCATCCAAGCCAAGCTCCTCTGCAACCTTCGTCAATACTTCAATCTCCCCGATATTCTGCTCTTCTTGGAAAAAGGCTGTAAACACGCGCTGAATATATTCGTTGCCCTTGCCTTGTTCCTTCGCATATTGATATCCTTCAAATGCCAGGTTGGTGTATGGATGAGGAGATACATGCGGCAGACGCATATCGATGCCGAGCTTCTCTGCTGTTGGCTTAATAAATGCATCCCACGATGCAAGCTTATCAGGTTCATTCCATGGATCGATCTTCGGATATGGTTCGGGACGAAGCTCGAATGGCATCCATTCCACTTCGACGTCCTTCTCCTTTACGATTTCATCCAACGGGCCTTTGCCCAGAAACAAACGGACATACAAAATCAGAATAGGCTTTAATCTTCACA
>NZ_JMDX01000152.1:0-14928 GCF_000935845.1 Paenibacillus sp. E194 | reverse complement strand
GGAAATTTATATTACAATACCTTCTGAAAAAAATCTTATTAATCAACTTATATCTTCCATTCGTAAATATGACGTTCAAATTAAGATTATTCCTGAGTTATTCGAGTTGGTAACGTCGAGCATCTCGTTCGATCAAGCATATGATTATCCCTGCATTGAAATTGTGAAGACTCCTCTTAGAGGACTGAACTTATTTCTTAAACGAGCAGCTGACATCATTATATCCTTACTTGGTATATGCATTGTCTCTCCGCTCCTATTGATCGTTGCCATAATCATCAAGTTTGATTCTAGAGGGCCAGTGTTCATTCATCAGAAACGAATCGGCAAGAATGGAGCGCCGTTCTGTATGCACAAGTTCCGATCAATGGTAAACAATGCAGAAGAGTTAAAAGAGCAGCTCAAAAAGTTTAACGAAGCAGACGGTCCAGCATTCAAAATGAAAAATGATCCTCGTATCACTCGTGTTGGGCGACTCATTCGTAAATTTTCAATTGATGAGTTGCCACAACTATTTAATGTTCTTAAAGGTGAAATGAGCTTGGTGGGTCCTCGCCCCCCGCTTCCTAATGAAGTGGAGTGCTACGACGATTTTCAATGGAGACGATTAGACATTCGCCCTGGGATTACAGGATTGTGGCAGGTCAGTGGACGCAGTGACATCACTTTTGATGAATGGGTAAAATTAGACTTATATTATATCGAAAAATGGAGTATTTCACTCGAGTTAAAAATCTTGATTAAAACAATTCCTGTTGTTCTAAAAGGTGAAGGTGCATATTAATGTACATATTAGTCATCGAATCATATAAATGAAAATAATATATGCACTCTCATCGCAAGCATCAAATAGCCCACATCTGTGTAACAAGGTGTGGGCTATTTGATGCTTGCATTGTACAGGTGTTCCAGAAACCCACCTTCAAACAAATGAAAAGCAGATCATACTGATCTGCTCACATTCCACTGCTATGATAATATTGCGATTATCCGATCGTGTTCGACGGAGTGTATGATAATAATAATTCTCCTTCAACTTCTAACGTGTAAGATCCATTTATTCGTTCGGATATATCATCACCAAAACAATCGTCTAGTAGCGAAACTGATTATTGAGATAAGTTTAGAATGGTATCAAGATATCCTCCCTTTTCACTTGTTCATTATACAATTCTTCTGAAGTAAGGAATCTTTCTGAGCACGATCACAAATAATAAACTAAGAGAGAATACTATAATATCCATCGCAGGAACTCGCAACCAGGAGTTAGCGCCCATCGTGAATAATTCTATACCAAACCGTCCTAATTCATTCATAAATATGAAATGAACTAAAAACACACCGAAACTAGCATGACTTATAACGCTAATAGCTGAATTCAATTGTGCTTTGTCTTTCAATAAACTATCCCAATCGATTGATTTTATGAAAATAAATACTGCAACTGACATTATTACAACCGTAATACTTTGATAGTCATAAAAATAACTCATGAAGTTACCGTTATTATTTTTTGTTAATATGTAAGTGAGTGTTGGCGAAATAATTGCGCTGACAAGCGCTAAAAAGTATACCGTTCTTTTGAATAACTTTGAGACTTCATATGTATGTAAAAAGTGTCCTAATACAAAATAACCAAGGTAATTCCCCATGACTGACATGTTCGTTGACCCATCAAAATTTATATGGAATATGTTTTCTATTAAAGGTAGTACAGAAGCGAAAGTAAACCATAAAGTCAAAGCATAGATCATTATGTTCTTACTCGCATTGTTTACAAAAACTCTTATTACTGGAGTTAGAATGTAAAGTCCTACAATCGCATACATAAACCAAAAGTGCCAATATATTGTCCCGCTAATGAAGTCGGTAAATAATCCTTTTAGCGAAAACGGAACATTCATATATCTGGGGTGAAGAGCATCGAAAATTATCCCCCATACTAAAAATGGTATGAGAATCTTGTTTACTCTTTTCAAAAAAAATGTCTTTAAAGACTCATTTTTATCAGTATTAAGCATCAACATACCGGAAACCATCAAGAATATTGGTACTCCCCATCTTGTCAATGAATCGAAAATATTTTCAGCCCACCAATTATTTATATTGGTGACACTGAAACTTCCCAATGAAAACGATCCAGAAACATGAATATTGACCACACTAATAATAGCTAAAATTCTTAAGATATCTGCGTAAACAACCCTGGATTTAGTTATTTCTAAGCACCCTTTCAATGTTATATTAGTCAAATAATTAAGAATAAGGCAATTGACTTTAAGAACTATACAGTTCTCAGAAAGGAGGGGGGTTATCCCTGAATTAAAAGAATGGGTATAAACAAAAAAAGCATACAGTTTAAACATTGTTATCGTTTTATCATTTTCGATACGACATTGAATGTCATGGCAGCAAACAATTTAGCGCCGATCCCCATATACATTAGTCCTGTAACCCATATTGGATACTTTGATTTATAATGCTTATTATAAAACAAGGCCATTGCCCGATTGAATTCATAGATGATTCGAAATGGCTTATGTCGACTGCTTGCACGTTTGTAGTGCAAGATTGTAGTCTTTGGGTAATAATAATTGATCCATCCTGCTTCTTGCAGCCGATAGCACCAATCAGTATCTTCAAAATACATAAAAAATCGCTCATCCAATAACCCAACCTGATCAATAGCTTCACGCCGTACCATCATAAATGCACCTACCAGACAATCTATCGGGTAGGCTTCATTCGGGTCGAGATCCTCACGGTGATAAGCATTAATACGTGAATTCTTCGGAAAAAATTTTGATAATTTCGATACGTAGAAAAATGTAGCTGATGGAGTTGGGAACCCTCTGCGGCAAGCCTTATCTAAGCTACCATCCGGTAATACTACCTTGCAGCCAGATGCTCCTACTGTTGGATGCTCGTCCATAAACCGAAGCATAATATCTAGCGTGTCCGTCTCAACTACCGTATCCGAATTCAGAAGAAGAACATAACGTCCATCTGTAATGCGCATTCCTTGATTATTCGCCTTAGAAAAGCCAAGATTAACGGTATTCGCAATTAATCTTACTTGCGGATACGTATTTCTAACAACATCAACTATATCGTCCCGTGAAGCGTTATCTACGAGAATAACCTCATATTGATAGTCCGTAATTGACTGATAGACAGACTCCAAACAATTGAGGGTTAATTGCTTCGTATTATAGTTGACAATAATGATAGATAAGTCGATCATCGCAAAATATCCCCTCTAATCAGCATAAGTCGCATGACGAGGTTATCCAACTTTGACTGCCGATACAGCCGTGTCGTCAATGCATACTTCGTCCTAGCAATAATCCCCCTACCCGGAAGAAGAAATTGATGCAACTCTCTTGCCATCTCGAGAGAGAGATGTTCTCCCCAGCAACGTTCGAACTCCTTTGCTTGATTCCACAATATTTTTTGAGCTCGATGCTTTTTGTAGCTGCTCCATTTTTTTACCCACTTATCAATAAAACTGTACTGTCCACCTACCACATTATTTTGATGCTGACGATAGTATATACTCGGCTTCTCCTCATAAACCACTTTTCCAAATGAAGATACTACTAAGTAGACCCACCAGTCATGCATCACAATATTTAGCTGACTCGGAATATTACTTTTAATTTTTTCAACTGCAGCCCTGTTCATCATCAATACAGCACCTACAGCGATATTCTCTACCAACGCGTTATAAAATGACGGCCCCCTCTGGGGAGCAGGGGGCCAATTGTGTAGCGGCTGAAGCACTTCATTCACCATTAGAGTAGGCGTCACATACATCATAGATCGGTCAGTAGCATATTCTCCTAGAGAACGCACGCCCCTCTCTATCTTATTATCCAGCCATACATCATCTTGATCACAGAAACAGACATAATCCGTATCCTCATGAACATAGTTAGAGAGAAGTTTGAAAAAGCTTGAGATAACACCAACATTTTGCTCATAGAAAGCTTCTACCCGATTAGGGTATTTACCCACATATTCTTGAATGATGGCTGTTGTTCGATCCGACGAACCATCATCTCTTATTGTAATAAAGAAATGAGAATGAGTCTGCCTCAGTAGACTATCAAGCTGCTCCCGCAGATATTTCTCCCCATTATAGGTTGAAAGCAGAATCTGAACCTTATTTCGCTGTTCCCTCACTCTCATTCACTTCCCATTCTGTTATTCATTCAAATATTCTCGCAGCGCTTCTCGCCAATGGCGAATTGACTTAAAGCCATTCACGCGTATCGCCATCGATTCCATAACGGAATAACGGGGCCTAGGTGCTGGACGTGGAAATTGTTCAGTTGTGCATGGTTCAACTATTACAGGCATGTTTGCTTCTTCAAAAATAGCCTGTGCAAACTCATACCACGTGCAAATACCAGCATTTGATGCATGATAAATACCATACTTCTCCGTAACTACAAGCTCACCTAAAAATAAAGCCAAGTCACTTGTATACGTTGGGGAACCCCATTGGTCATTAACTACTTGTAATGAATCTCGCTCCTGACCCATTTTCAACATTGTTTTTACAAAGTTTCTGCCTGAAGCTCCGTATACCCACGATGTTCTCACAATAAACCAGCGAGAACATAACAACTGCACTAACTGTTCTCCAGCCCGTTTAGACTTACCATACACAGTCTGTGGATTGGTATTATCATACTCATGATATGGACTAGAGGCCGTGCCGTCAAATACATAGTCAGTACTAATATAGCATAACTTGGACTTTATCCGTTCCGCGGCAGCAGATAAATTTCCCGTCCCAATCGCATTAACCAAGTACGCTTGATCCTGATCCGTCTCTGCATTATCCACGGCTGTATAGGCTGCACAGTGAATTATTACATCAGGTTTTACTTCATCAATGACAGTGCTACACATTTCCCCATCAGTGATGTCTAATTGAGTTCTTCCGAGTCCTATAACATGATGTCCCTTCTTAGACAAAAAGCGGACTACGTCCGCCCCCAATTGCCCATTAGCACCAGTAACGAGTATGTTCATACATTACTCCCCTAGCCGTGTTCCATATTGTTGTTCATAAAATGCCTGATACGTACCAGACTGTATTCTCTCCCACCAGATCCGGTTTTTTAAATACCAGTTAATCGTCTCATTAATTCCTGTTTCAAATGTATGTTTAGGCTTCCAGCCCAGTTCATTAGTGATCTTAGTTGCATCGATTCCATAACGACGATCATGTCCAAGACGGTCTTCTACAAACTTAATTAATGACTCTGGTTTACCAAGTCGCTCTAATATCTTCCCCACAATGTGGATGTTCGTTCTTTCATTATTACCGCCTATATTGTACACTTCACCATTTTGGCCTTTATGAATGACCAAATCAATCGCACTGCAGTGATCTTCGACATATAACCAGTCACGAATGTTAAGCCCATCTCCGTAAATCGGGAGCTGCTTGTCATTTAAAGCGTTGGAAATCATTAATGGAATCAACTTCTCAGGGAACTGATACGGTCCATAGTTATTCGAACAGCGTGTAATATTGACGGGAAGCCCAAAAGTCTCATAATATGCTCTAACGAGTAAATCCCCCCCTGCTTTACTTGCAGAGTATGGACTATTCGGTGTTAGCGGTGTAGCCTCACTAAACAAACCCGTTTCCCCAAGAGATCCATAAACTTCATCCGTTGATACTTGCACGAATTTGGTGACTCCATATTTTTTAGCAGCATCAAGTAAGACTTGCGTTCCGAGCACATTCGTTTTTACAAAGATTTCAGGCTCTAAAATGCTTCGATCTACATGAGATTCCGCAGCAAAATTGACTACGACATCTACACCCTCGTTAAATATTTTTTCCATTGCTACCGTATCTACTATATCTGCTTTCACAAATCGATAGTTCAAATTACTTTGTACATCTGACAAGTTCTCCAGATTTCCAGCATAAGTCAAAGCATCTACGTTAATAATTTTATATTCAGGGTATTTGTTCAATATATATATGACAAAGTTGCTGCCAATAAATCCAGCACCGCCTGTTACGAGTAGTTTCATGCAGCTAACTCCTATTCAATCAAAATTTATTTCCGCTTCTTTTAAAGCAGGATGTAACTTATCCTTGTCAGACAATATTGGATTAGTTGTTGGCCAGTCAATGCCTAAGGCCGGGTCATTCCATAGAATACCACGATCATGCTCCGATGCATAATATTCATCTACTTTATATAATACTTGCGTATTAGGCAATAATGTACAAAAACCATGTGCAAAGCCCTTAGGTACCAAAAGCTGTCGATGATTGTGCTCACTTAAAATAACACCAACCCATTGCCCAAATGTTGAAGAATTTCTGCGAATATCAACAATAACATCATATATAGCTCCCGAAATTACTCTAATCAACTTCGTTTGCGCCTTAGGGTAAAGTTGATAGTGAAGTCCTCTAATTACACCTGCCTCGGCAGACAGCGACTGATTGTCTTGAATAAAGTTGAACGTTATTCCATATTCCTTCAACTTCTGTTCATTATAGCTCTCCATAAAAAAGCCACGCTGATCACCATAGATTACTGGTTCTATCACATATACTCCTTGAAAAGATAGCTGTGTTGCCTTCATCATCCAGCACTCCTTAAAACTTAAATTCCCCGAATTCATCCCCGAACGTAATATCTCTGGCAAGTTCATTCGCTCGTGCAAGTGATGCATGTGTTCCTGCATCTGTCCACCAGCCTTGAAGCACGTCGAACGTGAGCTCATTCCGCGTTATATATGCATTATTAACATCTGTAATTTCAAGCTCACCACGACCAGATGGCTTAAGTGTCTTTATAATATCAAACACAGTGTGGTCAAACATATAGATTCCTGTTACCGCATAATTGCTTTTTGGATGCCGCGGTTTTTCTTCGATCGAAACAATATGATCCCCTTTCAATTCTGCTACACCATATCGCTGTGGATCATGAACCTCTTGAAGTAGTATTTTGGCGCCATTCTTCTGTTTCTGGAAATTATCTACGTAGCAAGTAATATCATCTTCAAATACATTGTCTCCAAGGATTACTACCATTTGATCATCGCCTACAAATTGTTCAGCTAAATCAAGAGCTTGAGCAATCCCGCCTGCCTCGTCTTGAACTTTATAGGTGAAACTAACTCCAATATCGGAGCCACTCCCGAGTAGATTAACAACATCACCCATATGCTCCTTCCCGGTGACAACAAGCATATCAGTTATATTTGATTGTTTTAGCTTATTAATCGAATGAAATATCATTGGATATTTCCCAACGGGCAATAAGTGCTTATTCGTTACTTTGGTTAAAGGAAACAGGCGAGAACCAGTCCCGCCTGCAAGAATGATACCTTTCATTATTTAATCTCTCCTTCTTCAATAACGTTTTTCTAAATAATTGACCCAAGAGATATCTCACACTGTTTCTTCTATTACCTTATAAATCTGCTCCATTCTAGTTTCCCACGTATGCTCTTTCAAGAACTCTATACGTTGTTTATCATCGGGTAAAGCAATATTATTAGCTACATTTGTATGTCTTTCTATCAATCGACATAATTCGACTTTATCATTATATAACGATACAAAAGGCTTAAATTTCTCTATCTCATCATACTTAATAGCGAATATCGGTTTATTAAACAAAATATACTCATAAAGTTTAACAGGGTTTACTGCTTCTATAAGCTCATTTTTTATAAATGGCATTATGAATGCATCTCCTGAATGCAATAAATGTGGTAGTTCCACATGTGAAACTGGCCCTAAAAATTCTAATCTAGGATGTACATGATCCTTGACTTTTATTTCTATTGGTCCAATAAATTTAAACCTTACTTTCAAATTTTGTTGCAATACGTAATGTAAACTTTCAAAATCAATCCAATCCCCAATTGTACCTACATATACAACTGTGTATAGCTCTTCTTCTACATACCTCGAAACATTATTTGTTTTTTTAGTATGTTCGTTTAGCCAGTCCCCATTCATAGCATTGTTAACAACCTGAATTTTCTCAGCTTCTATATGTACTCCATAACGCTCCAAAATACGTTTTTTCAATAGATTTGAAGTAGTTATTACGGCAGTTGATATTGAAACCAATTTTTTTTCGTATGCTAAATGCAACTCGATTCGCCTTTGATTAACAGAAAAAGCCAAATAATCATCCATGCAGTCATATATAACTTTTCGATTTTGAATTAGTTCTATTGGAATGAAGTGCAACATAACTGGAGAGGTGATCCAAACCAAATCATAATCAGTACAAAGTAACTTTTGTATAACCTTTTTGTTAGAAAGTTTTTCTATTCTTTTTGATAAATTATTTCTTCCAGAAAAGGGTGCTTTTTTTACAATGTATGATTCTCCTGAGACATTTTCAATCGGGTTTACAGCAAGTTTACTGTTGCGGAACATATTCTTTATAGAATATAAATCCACTTTATATTTTTTGGATAATTGCTCATACACAAAATGAGGTCTCTGCTTGGCCCAATTCCAATCAACATGCATGAGGTAAGCTATTTTTATAGTCCTTACCACTTAAACACCACCGATCAACGCATTCCAATCTTCCACAAATTGTTGACTCGAAAACTTTTTTGTCATAGTACTAATAATTGCTTTATATTCACTATAGTTTTCTAATATTTCTGCTAGCTTTGAAGATGCTTCCTTAATATTCCCTAACTCATACACGAATTTATAGTTAGCGTCTACAAGTTCAAGATGTGCTTCAATGTTGGATAGTAGAACAGGTAAACCATTTATCATCGCTTCAGCAGCAGATAAACCGAATGTTTCCTTTTTCGAAGATGAAATGAATATACCACTATGCGCATTCACCATTTCATAAAGTTTACTCACGTTCTCGAAATCTACCGGTGGCAAATAAACTACTCTGTCATTAACATTGTACGTTTCTAATAAAGTATGGATATCTATTTCATGCTGAATTATTGGCCCAGCAAGAAGAAGAATAAACTCATCACTGATATTATCTTTGTAATAGGCTAGTATTCTTATAGCCTCTTCTACATTTTTTAAATTATCGAGTCTCCCTACATACACTAAAGGAACCTTTGACCAAAAACAATTCTTTTTATTTATAAGCTCTTCACTAGCAAACACAAAATTTGTAAGCGTATAAATTTTATCCATTAACCAATTCGGGACTTCGTCCCGAATTGTATTTTTAAAAAAGCCGGATGGTACAATTATACCCCCAATGTCAGAAGGAAGTCTTTTAATATAAGCACGATTATCTTTATATCCCGTATGACATTCCATATACACTTTATTATTATTACGTATTTTATCTAGTATCTCAGGTGTGTCTACAGATAAGATAAGGTCATAGTCGTCTTCTTTAAAATCATCAACGACTCGAATATTACTCTCCAATTCATACTTTTGGATATATTTTTTGAATTTTTCTCTACCACCACTATCATGTAGAAAATACACATCATAAACAATTGATATCCCATATTCCTGGAAAGCGTGCGCTCTATTTAGGAAAACTCTTTCTACTCCACCCATTGTAGCCCATTTATATACATTGAGAACCCTTAGCTGTTCATTCATTATTATATATCTCCGAGAAAAATATATTTTGTTTTTCTATCATATTTTGGAATCTCTTTTCCCAGGTAGTGTCCCCCAAGAAAGCATCAATTTCACTTTTTGTGTCATCTGATACTTCAGACAAAGATATCTCTCTAATAAACTCTGATACTGAAACATCCGCATTTTCTTTATCAAATGTGTATACATTAGGATAATCTTTTAAATGAGGAATTCCAGTTGAAAAGACTTTCAACCCAAAATAGATATACTCATAAACTTTTATTGGGTCAACAGCCGTTGAAAGCTTAGATAGAACGAAAGGGATTATCCCAATATCCCATGACTTAACATATTCACTTAATCTACTTGGTTCTACTTTACCAATATAATTGAAATTAGAATATTGGCTCATCCTTTTTATCGTTTCTTCACTGGCGCCATAACCTATTATTTCAATAAAGATACAGGGATCAATCAACATTTTCTCGACTAGATCCCAATCGAACCATGATTCAGTCAGATGACCAAAATATCCAACCTTAACTTGCGAGTCATTTTGAAGAGTCTCGTGAGCAATATTTCTGTTTGTTTCACCTAATAACTCACTATAATAACCATTTCCTATGCAAGAAACATCTCCTCTTAAGTGGCTGAATTTTTCAACCAGAGGCATTGAGACTGCAACAACGTTTTCAACATTCAGGATCACTGATTCTTCAATAATTTTATCATACCAAGGTGCTTGCCCAACTAAATTAAACTCTTCCCAATCATCCATAATATCATAAGTCGTCCGAAATCCGTATTTCTTCAGTGGTAATAGCAATTGACTCCATTCCTTAGATGGAATATTGAGTATAGCATTTTTATTTTGGATGTTTCCGAACAACTCTAATAACTCTACATTTTCGGTAAAATCATAAAAAGGAACATGATATATATTGGAGTAAACCTCTTTATGTGAATTTGGAACTATTTCATCCTTACTCCATTGCCATACAACAAATAACACCGCTATTTTTTGCTTCGCCAAGTACTTTGCTAAATTTATTGTACGTTGATTATATAACTCTTTAAATTCGAATGCTGATGGAATAACAGTAACTCCTCTTATTTCGCCACTTTCTATTTCACTCATTATCCGCTCATACACGGATTTCGTAATGGAATTATATCGATTTGTTTGCCCTCTATTTGTTAGCTTTAGCTTGAATTGTTGCATAAGTGTTTTAAAACCATGTCTTTTCCATATACCTAGTGCTCTATATAACTTTCGGATAAAGGGAGTCCTATCTCGAATAAAATAATACTTTGTAGCTACTTTCCAAAAGCGAGAAGACTTAATATTTTGCAATTCTATATCTAATTTATATTTTTCATTTAAAAGCCATTCAATTTGATTCTCGCTATCTTTCAATTCTCTATCCAGCAATAACGATGAATCATGTGCCTCTTTAATCTCTTGTAAAAGTTCCTCTATATACTCATTTTTTATCTTTATTGCTTCTTGGAGTTCGAGAGTTTCTTTATCTTTTTCGTATCGTATTTGCTCAAGCTTTTCTAAACTTCTTTTATTTTCTTCATATATATTTTGTATAGTATCTTGCTGGTTAGCTATTGTTGTTTGCTGCTGTGTTAATTGGGTCGATAACTCGTTAATTGTTAATTTTGAGGTCTCTAATTCAGCAGTCGATCGAGTATAATGATCTGAGAGTGAGTGTATATAATCCTCCAGATTTAAACTCTCATGTTGTTCCAACACACTACTATGAGCATAAATAATCAATAGTTGCTTGCCCGCCCAATAGATATTTGGCTTCCTAGAACAATCAAATTCCTGAGCAAAAACTAAAGAAAATCCATCCGTATTTATTTTGAAATCTTTATAATCAAATGTATAGAAATGTTCTTCAAATCTATCATACTCTTGAAAAGGAAGTAGAAGAATCGTGTATTGGTTTGATATTTTAAACAAATAAGATAACTTTTCGAAAGGATTCACAAAATGCTCCAGCGTGTTAGAAGAAAAAACAACATCAAATTTCTTCTCTACTGCAGCAATGTCAGCTTGCATAAAATCCTGATCGGGATAGTGCAATTTCGCTTTGTTGATTGCAACGTCTGAAAAGTCAATCCCAGTAAACCGGCTATTCGGAAACTTATCTGCAAAGAAATTAGTTCCATCACCTTCTGCACAGCCTACATCAGCAACACTAACTCCCTTTGTTAGCTTTGCCTTCAACCACTCAGGGAATAAATCATATGCTATATTACAAAAATACAAAGTCTGTTTTCTCCCTGAGTATGGCTCCCAATTTTCTTCGAACCGTTTATCCCAATAATCTTTACTATTAATTGTAGCGGTTTTTATCATAAATTATCACTCTTCCTTCTCATATAAACATGACACGGAGGGTGTACAATTCCAAAAAACTGATCGGTTGTTGTTGATTTCAAATAGGCTGCACCCTCAATAAAATCATAATATTGTGGTTGAATGGAAGATCGATCTTCAAGAGCAGCTACTAGAACATATTCCCCATCAGTCAAAAAATTTGTAAACTCAAAAACCACTTCTATTTTGTCAGCTTTTACATCACAGAAAAAGCCTTCATTATCGTCTTTAGTTGTGAACACAATTAAGTCTAAACCCATTGTATTTTTTATGGCGATAGCTGTACTAAAATGTCTCAAATCAGCTCCTTCAGGAACAGTAAATTGAACACTTATTCTTACTTTTTCCCCATATTCCAACACATTCGACTGTTTTGATTTGGAGTTTAGTACAATCACTTTCGAAATAGAACCAGTACAACTCCCCCAACGATTAATTGGTTCAAGTTCCTCACAATCCTCATTGTTATCTTCTTTATTAATATCTACTTCATTATGTTCCTTTATAGTGGATTGCTCAGAATTCATATACTCCATATATTCAGCAGTAACGCTTAACGTGTCACCGAAAGCTATTAACTTGCCTTGATGTAGCCATAGGGCTTTTTCACAGAATTTGCGGATACTTGAAACATCATGTCCCACAAATAATATTGTTGTTCCTTTCTCTTTTAGTTCTTCGAATTTACGAAAACACCTAGCCTGGAATTTCATGTCACCTACCGCCAGCGCCTCATCAACAATCAATATATCTGGGTCGACATTAATCGCCACAGCAAACGCTAATCTAGCAAACATTCCGCTCGAATAAGTTTTAACTGGTTGATGTATAAATTCACCTATGTCAGCAAATTCAAGTATGTCATTCAGCCGAGCATCCACTTGCTCTTTTGTTTTCCCTAATATAGTTCCATTCAGGTAAATATTATCCATTCCGCTATATTCCACGTTGAACCCTGCACCGAGCTCTAATATTGCGGAGACAGTTCCTTTTATTTCAACATTGCCACTTGTAGGGGAAAGAACACCTGCTAAAATTTTCAACAATGTCGACTTTCCGGATCCGTTCTTTCCTATTATTCCAATTGTCTCTCCTCTATTTACGTCAAAGGTAACATCCTCTAAAGCATGAAAAATTGAATAATAAACTTTGTGAGATATATTCAAAGACTCCTTGAGACGATCAATTGGTTTATTGTACATTTTATATATCTTAGACAGGTGAGAAACTTTTATTATTGAATTATCCATTTTCTACTGCAACCCCTTTTAAAGAACATCCGAAAAATGAGGACTCAATTTCTTAAATAGTTTTGCGCCGACAAATAACAAGAACAATGTCACTACCCAAAACAATGCTGTCAGATTATAATGATGCCAGAACCATACTTTATTAATTAACGAATCACGATATCCTGCAACCACATAATACATCGGATTTAGCTTAAATACCCACTGCCACTTCTCAGGTAGAAGATCGAAAGACCAAAAAATAGGAGTTAGCCAGAAGCCAAATTGTAGCACTACCGATACAATTTGACCGATATCCTTTATAAAAACATTGAGTGAGGAAACTACCCATGATAGCCCTGTTAAGAACAAAATAAGAGCACCCGAATAATAAAGGATCTGCAATTGATGTAAGTCAAATGGTTCACCATAACTATAGAAAACAATAAGCATAAGTAAAATAAATACTAGGTGGACTTTTAAAGCAGAAATTATTTTTACAATCGGTAAAAAGTGAACATTGAAAACTACCTTTTTAACTAAAAAGCTATTTTGTTCTATAGAAGTTGTTGCCGAAGCAAGACTATCTGAAAAGAAAAACCAAGGAACTATACCGGCCAATAACCATAAAATAAACGGAATGTCCTCAATAGGATTCGACCGGAAACCAACCTGAAAAACGAACCAATAAACAAGCACTAAAAACATCGGTTGAAAGAACGCCCAAAACATGCCTAAATAAGAACCTAAATATCTTGATTTGAAATCTTTCCTTGATAATTCCATGATTATATGATTTTGCTTAAATATGTCTTTAAAGTATTGAAATAACGTCATTGTAATCTCCTTTTTGTGATTTCTTCAAACCTATTTCTGCAGGTAAATCAAGATATGATCTTCCTGTTCTAGCCACCCAAAGCTATGCGTTCAGCATCATCCGATTATCCCAAATGATTCGGCCTCCTTGAGGCTTTCGACCTCGAGATAATAGCAGGTGTTAATTCGATCCCATTGATCGCCTCTGATTTTATATCGTCTTCTCATGTGAAAAGTTTATCATCTATTTAACAGAAATTATAGTTTTCTAGTTTGAAGAGACGCTCTAGTTTCAGATTGTTCTTATCAATTTTGAATTGTCATCATTCTGCACTCCCTCACTTTTCAACTTGCACATTCTAATCACACAAATGATATTCCCTTTAAATCACCTAACGCCACAAATAAACAACAAACTATCCATGGAATGTATATCGGTAGCTTCGTTGTACAACAAATGTGTTACATGATAAAATAATTCAGAATATTACATTTAGCAAAGAAGTACAAAACTTGTCGACTTTATTGATACGACAGTACCAAGTTGTTACTCCAAAGTACCGTGGGTGCTGCTTTGAGTTATCATCTTTTTTTTACTTTGATCTACCTTTAAAGTTACCCTATTTAATGGATAAACAGCTCAACCAATATTATGTAGCTTCCTTATTCTCCTCTATTATATCGATTATAAAAATCGCTATTGGTTGAATGGCCAATTGATCATGTATGTCGCATTTTTTGTCGCATCATCTATTATAGCGCAAGATAGTGCAGTAAATCGAACATTAAATCTAGCTATCATGATCATTACTTGTAATGTTGTTTTTTTAGATTATTTCCTTGGTTATGTATTGGACGTGGAGTTACTACACTTGTTAAGTGACTAGGTA
>NZ_JMDX01000151.1:0-15204 GCF_000935845.1 Paenibacillus sp. E194 | reverse complement strand
ATGCTGCTGGCAACGTATCGTCAGCAAGCAATGTTCTAAACGTTACTACACCGTCCGCCCCTACTACATATCCGGCTTGGAGCGCAACGACCGTGTATGTAGCCGGTAATAAAGTAACGCATAATGGTGTGAATTATGAAGCAAAATGGTGGACGCAAGGCGAAACGCCAGGTTCTTCAGGCGCTGATGTGTGGAAAGTAATCCCTTAGAAATGGCAAATAGCCGACAGCATCTCCTTCGAGGTTGCTGTCGGCTATTTTTGGGTTGCTCGGAATCTTATATATTCTCCTGCTTCAACGCATCGATAATGTTCTCCTTCTTTACCTTCGCGCTGGAATATAACATGGCCGAACCAACGATGACAAATACGGCAGCTATGACAGAGAGAATACTTATCCATGGAAGGGGGAATTCGTAACTATATTTACTCGACAATGTTCTATGAATGAAATACATGACGATGAAGCTTAGAGGAAGGCCGTACAAGAGCGATTTCACTCCATAAAAAATGCTCTCGTAGTTCATCATCTTCGCAAAGCCTTTAGGCGTCATCCCAACGGATTTCAGCATCGCGAATTCCCGCTTCCGAAGCGATATGCTCGTCGAGATTGTATTGAAGATGTTCGCGATTGAAATAGCTGAAATCAAAACAATAAAGCCATACGTGAAGACGGACATGATCAAAATCCCTTGTTCTTCCATTACTCTAGACTGGTATTCATTCAAAAAGGACAGATTAGAATCACTGAATTCTTCAATCTCCTGCTGTGTCTTCAAAGGATCTTTGCTTTTTAAAAATAATTGAGCTTGACCGAATGCCTCAATCTTTTCGTCAATGAGTCGCTCCAAGACATGTTTTGATACGACAATATCTAACTCGCCTACTGCTGCCGAACGCATTCCCATAGGCAATTGATCCGTCTTCGCAGCGATGGTTACCTCTTTTAATTCTGTTTCTTTATTTGTTTCTTCGTTTGTATAGCTCAAATGGAGACTTTGACCGATTTTGGCATGAATGGACTTCGTTTGCACAAATTTATTGGTTGTCTCGTCCTTATATTGAATCGTATCCACCACGATCGCGGCGGGATGATCTGGATTCAACAGCTGCTCGACATTTGCGCCAACCGCTTTGGCATAGGCTTGCAAGCTCGAGTCGTTCATTGCATTAATCTTTATGCTATAAAGGTATTTCCCTTCCTTCAGTACACTCCGATCCTTCTTGACCGCTTCTTGCAGCTCATCGGCGATTGCCGCTTCTTCGATCCAGGCGTTGACCATGTAACTTTTCGTCACATTGTATTCGCTCACATCGTCAAGGGATACAATCGATTGAACCGTCGTCTCGTCCATTTGTTTCCCATTGTTGTACCAGACTTGAATGTCGTAATTAACACCTTCCTGTGAGAGTGCTAGGGATTGCTTTAGATTGGAGGTATAAAATGACACCGTTAAAAACAGGACGATGCTGATTACGAGTGAAAATACAGTGGCATGGTATCTCCGCTTATTTCGTTTTATATTTTTCAATCCGATTTCGGCTTCGATGCCGAATAGCTTGCGCATGAGCTTCGACGTTTTCACGGCTCTCCTTGTCAGCTTCACATCGGAAGTTTGGCGAATTGCGTCAATAGCAGAAATTTTGGAAGCTTTTATCGCCGGGATAAATGTCGAAATGAAAATCGTCAACATCGAAACAACACAGGCAATCAGGAGCGACATTGGAGTAATGATGAGTGTTAATTTTTCCGATGTCCCAAATGCCCCTTGGATAAAGGGATTGATGAGCAAGAAGGTAATCCCTATCCCGGCAAGACCACACAGGATCCCGATGGGAATGCTAATTACACCTATGATGACACCTTCGAAGAACACCGAATTCCGCTTCTGCCGCTTGGTAGCCCCGACGCTTGCAAGCATCCCTAGATGACGGGAACGCTCCGAGACAGATATCGCAAACGCATTGTAGATCAACGAAATCGAGCCGATGATGATGACTGCCATGATGATCGCCGATATGGAAAATAACTCGCTTTTCGATATGCCATAATAGCGAAGTAAACGGTAATTGTATTGGACGGAATCGATGTTGTTGCTTTTCGCCAGCTGTTTAGCATGATCGTATAAGGAATGATCAACGGTTTTCAGGACAATTGCCGCATTGACTCGATCAGTTGCCTTTATACTGTTTTCATCGATATAGCTAATGATGGTATATCCTGGGGACCATGCTGGTTCCATGACCGGACGTTTGATGAAGCCTACCACCGTGTATTCCTTGTTCGTGATTTGCTGTATGGATTCAGTCAATTTTCCATCTTCACGGCGCAATGAACTCGTTTGATCCAGCGGTTGATCGCTGCCCTTCTCGAATCGTTCACCGACTGACAGCGCTAAGTGGTCGCCGATTTCATAGTTCACCTTTGCGTTCTTCACTATGGCTTCCGAAATCACGACCTCCTTGTCCGTTTGAGGCAGTCGTCCCTTGCTCAACTGAATGGGGAAATGCGTGAAGCCTTGTGCATTATACGCCTGGATAAACAAATATGGCTTGCTTGAATTGTCTGCCCCTACTAACGGGGTATATCCGAGGTCTTTGGTGATCGTGACGACTTTGGTTGCATCATCGTTCTGAATGGCTTCAAGCTGTTCTTTGCTTACATTTTGATAAAGGACATGCCATTCTCCACTCTCTGCGATGGTTTGCCTTTGCATGAGATCCAAAAAAGAAAAGCCTAGCGTTGCCACAGCCGTCACCATGGCAGCCGAAATGATGACGCCTATGATCGTAACCAGCGTGCGCCGCTTATTTTGCTTCAAATGTCTGATCGTGAGTGTATTGACGATGTTCATGGACGGATCACCTCGTCCTTGGCAATCCTTCCGTCTTCAATGGAAACGATCCTATCAGCCTGCAAGGCGATTCGTTCGTCGTGTGTAATCACGATCAGCGTCTGTTGATAGGTCTTATTTAACATCTTTAACAAGTCAACGATCTCACTGCTATTTTTGCTATCTAAATTCCCTGTCGGCTCATCTGCAAGCATGATCGAAGGATTGCTAATAAGTGCTCTGCCGATCGAGACCCTTTGCTGCTGTCCGCCAGATAGCTGGTTAGGCAGGTGGTTTAGCCGATGCTTCAAGTTCAATGTCCCTACAAGCACGTCCAATTGCTTTTTATCTACCTTTTGTTTATCCAGCAAAAGCGGCAGCGTCATATTTTCTTCCACGGTCAGGACAGGAATGAGATTGAAAAACTGATAAATCAGGCCGATTTGTCTCCGCCGGAAGATGGCCAGCTGCGTTTCGTCCAAGGCATACAGTGTCCGTATCCTCAACGAACACTTTGCCGCTAGTCGGCCGATCCACCCCCCCCAGCATATGCAGAAGTGTCGATTTCCCCGACCCAGAGGGCCCAATAATCGCGACGAATTCCCCTTTTCGCACGGAAAAAGATACGTCATCAAGTGCTGTTACCGCCGATTCACCTTTCCCATATTGTTTAGACAGATGTTCAATTCGTAAAATGTCCATGTGTCAACCTCCATAGCTTTGCTGATGGATATCATTCTATCTGTCCAACATGACTCTCCAGTGACTGTGAAAGTGACGATTTAGTCACTTTCGGTTAAATGACATGCTTATATAATTTAATCCGAAACTCGGTTCCTTTTTTGCCGTCGCTCCTCACATCGATTACTCCGCTCTGACTTGCGATAATACTATGAGCCATTGCCAGACCGATGCCGATACTCCCCTCACTAGCATGCTTCCCTTTATAAAATCGTTTGAAAATGTACGGCAAATCTTCTTTTGGTATGCCCTTGCCGCTGTCGGCAATGACAATTTCCGTGAACAGCGCATTTTCTGAAAATGATATGGCGATTGCTCCGCCTTCCGGCGTATGCTCGACGCCATTTTTCAAAATATTGATAAGGGCTTCACATGTCCAATTGAAATCACCTATAAATGAGACGTTGTCATCTCCATTGATCGAAACTGTCTGTTCCTTAATATCCATCGGTATCAGGACAGGCTCTAGCGCCTGCTGGATAAGCTGTTTAACCAATACTGGCTCTTTTTTGAATGGAATTGTTTTGGCATCCATTTTCGAGAGCTTTAGGAGAGATGACACAAGCCAATCGATTCGCTCCAGTTGAATTCGAATGTTGTGGGTGAATTCCATTCTTTTGACTGGCGGCAGATCAGCGCTGCTTAACAAATCGGCCATTACCGTCATGGAAGTAAGCGGCGTCTTGAGCTGATGCGAGATATCCGAAATGGCGTCCGTCAATTGCATTTTGTCCCGCTGCAGCAGTGAGCGCTGCTCGGATAGCATAAGTGTCACTTTGTATATATCGTTCTTCAAAATGCTGAGCTCGCCTTCTTGGTTATCGCGTACGTCGAGCGAATCATTGCCGCTGCTGATTTCGCGCAAATAAATTGAAAGTTTCTCAAGTTCTCGATATCTCCATCTCGTAAATGCCAAGCTGCTTCCTATAAGCAGAAGCGACAAGATAACAACAAGTGCCAATGCAGCAGGCGATATAAAAGCAGCGACGGCGATCGCTGCTGTACTGATTGTGACCATAACTGTCAATAGGATTTGTATTTCTCGATTGCGGAGCATCTAATCACCCACCTTGTAGCCGAATCCACGGATCGTTTTTATCATTGCCGGATGCTGCGGATCATCCTCCAGCTTTTCCCGCAGCCTCTTGATATACACAGTTAGCGTATTATCGTTTACGAATTCGCCGGCAACATCCCAAATCTGCTCCAACAGCTGATTTCTCGTAAGAACCTGCCCAATATGATTGGCAAAGATCAGCAGCAAGCGGTATTCTAATGCGGTCAATAGGATTTCAGCCCGATCCTTGTACACTTTGCCTTCCAGCGTATTGATACGCACATTCCCGATATCAATGATTGTTTTTGCCTGCGATGGTTTATGGTATCTCCGCAACACCGACTTGATCCGTGACAGAAGTTCGCGAACTCGAAAAGGCTTCGTAATATAATCATCGGCCCCCATATCCAGACCCATGACGACGTTGACCTCATCGTCAATCGCGGTTAAGAAGATAACCGGAATATCTTGCCGCTCCTTCACCATTTTACACAGTTCATACCCGCTTCCATCTGGAAGCGACAAATCGAACAGACATAACGCAAATTGATCAATGTTTTCAGTGAGCATTTTCTTAGCTGATGCGACATCATGGCACAACAGGGTATCAAATTGATCCTGCTGCAGTGAATATTCCAATCCGGACGCGATCGTTTTATCGTCTTCTACAACTAATATCTTCATCACTAGTTCCCCTACTCTATGACTGAATTCATTCTTTCATCTTCGTGTCGACATTATATACTCTATCATTTTCTGATGGGAAGAGGTTTTATGCGTAATCAACAGGATTTATCATACATTATAAAAATATATATTATTTATGACATAAAAAACCAAATTGCGACAAAATCATCGATATACATTTTTTGTATCATAAACTAGAATAAGGGTTGTAAATAATAGGGAACCATTTCATGGTTTACATGCTATTTACTGAGAAATAAAGTTTTCCGTCGTCGCACAAGTCCCTTTCACTTTCACAAAGGAGGATAATCAATGAACGAATCCGAATCTGCGCTTATTCAGGCAGTAAGAGATGTCCGCGAGAACCATGTACATGGCGTAACGCTCATTACAGGAGATCGGCAAGAACGGTTTTACAGTTACAAGCAAGCCTTTGATAATGCCCTTATGTATTTGCATACCTTGCAAGCTCACGGCATTCGTGCCGGCGACGAGCTTGTATTTCAATTGAATGATGACGAATCAGAACATTTTATTTTTTTGTTCTGGGCCTGCATACTAGGCGGAATTATTGCCGTACCCGTCTCGGTCGGCAGCAATGCGGAGCACAAAAACAAGTTCTTTAAAATCTGGGATACACTCCAAAACCCTTACCTTGCAACTTCGCCGCCTGTAATAGAAAGATTGCGCGCGCACGCCTCGGATAACCAACAAACATTGCACGACATGGACGTGATAGCCGATAAGACCGTGTATCTGGAAGCGTTGGAGTGCTCCCCCCCGCCCACGGAACGATTCATCAAGGTTCGTCCCGTACGATTGCCTTCATTCAGTTCTCTTCCGGTTCAACGGGCAATCCAAAAGGAGTCATTGTGACGCATGAAAATGTATACTCCAACACGTGTGCGATCAATAATCGGTTCGAAACGAGGGATGGCGACTCCTTTTTGTCATGGATGCCGTTAACTCATGACATGGGGCTGATCTCCTTCCATATCACCCCGCTCATCAAAGGCGTAAATCAATACATCATGCCAACATCCGTGTTTATACGCAGACCGACGCTTTGGTTCAAAAAAATAAACGACCACAATATTACCATCACTTCTTCCCCAAATTTCGGCTACAAATACTTTCTGAAAATGTTCAAGCCTGAGATTGCCGCCGATTGGGATTTATCTAGACTACGAATTATTGTAAATGGTGCCGAACCCATTTCGTCAGAGCTTTGCAATGAGTTTTTGGATAAGATGGCGCCATATGGATTGCAGCGGACAAGCATAAGGCCAGCTTATGGCCTAGCCGAGGCAACTGTTGCCGTCTCCCTCACTGATGGCAAAACTGAGTTTGTGCCGATTCACCTGGATCGCAGCTTATTAAACATTGGCCAAGAGATTGTCATTTCGGACAAATCCACTGAACATACTCTTACCTTTGTCGAAGTTGGACATGCAATTGATGACTGTGCGATCCGAATCTGCGACGATCATGATCGCATTTTGCCGGATAAGGTAATCGGCCATATTCAAATACAAGGAAAAAATGTAACTGCCGGTTATTACAATAACCGAGAGACTACTGCCGACATGTTCACGGCGGATCAATGGGTCAGAACGGGAGATTTAGGCTTTTTCATCGATGGAAGTCTATTTATGACAGGGCGTTTCAAAGACATGATTATTGTGAACGGCCAAAACATTTATCCGCATGATATTGAACGGACAGCGGAAGAAGTCGAGGGCGTTGAATTAGGTAAGATCGCTGCCTGCGGCGTATACAACAAAGAGAGAGGCGAGGATGATATCGTCGTATTTGTCGTTAGCAAAAAAATGATGCTCACTTCGCCTCGCTGTCCGAAAGCTTAGAAGACCATTTATTCCAGCGCGGAGGCTGGAAAATCGCAAAGGTAATACCGATTCGGCAAATGCCGAAAACGACAAGCGGTAAAGTGCAAAGATACAAGTTGGCACAGAATTATGCCGCTTCGCAGGCGAAGGAAAGCGACAACATCAGTCCTGCCCCTGTTTCCACGGAGCGAAAATCTTCAAGCCTAGAAATGATCATGTCCTATTTGCATCATCATTGCAATGCAAAGACCAATCTGAACGAACATGAATCCTTTGTCAGATTCGGCCTGGATTCGTTAGAGGCGGTCAGAATGATCGATCATGTTGCCGACCGGTTGGGTATGACGCTGTCCCCTGCCTTGATCTGGGACTATCCGACGCCAAATAAGCTTGCGCAATACCTAGACTCTATCGCAAGCCAACCTTCCGTCCAAGAGCCTGATGCAGATCGCGGATCGATTGATGATTCAATCGCTATCGTCGGCATGGAAGGGAAATTTCCTGGGGCGGACGGCATCGTGGCATATTGGGAACTTTTGAAGGGCGGAAAAAACGCGATATCCGACATCGACGACAAAAGAAAAGCGCTATGCGGCATAAATCCCGATTTTCATATGTTCGGCGGATTTCTGGAAGGCATCGATCAATTCGACAGTGAATTCTTCGCCATCTCCCCTAGAGAGGCGGCAAGCATGGATCCCCAACAAAGGCTGTTGCTGGAGGTGACATGGAGAGCATTCGAAAATGCCAACATCAACCCCGCTCATCTTAAGGGCAGCGCAACAGGTGTATTTATAGGGGCCAGCGCTACCGATTATATCTATTTGCCAAAACCAAGCAAAACGAATGAGTCCGAGCCGTATCAAGTGTCAGGTGGTGCGCTGAGCATAATCGCCAATCGGATTTCGTATTTTTATGATTTCCGAGGTCCAAGCATGTGTATCGATTCTGCTTGTTCGTCGTCATTAGTAGCCCTTCATTATGCATGTCAAAGTCTGCTCAACGGAGAATGCGATGCGGCTGTAGCCGGCGGGGTAAATCTATTGCTTTCCGCCAGCATCACGGAAGGCTTGCAGGAAGCCAAAATGCTGTCTGAGGATGGAACATGCAAGACGTTCGACGACAGGGCCAATGGTTATGTCCGCGGAGAAGGTTGCGGGGTCGTTATCTTGAAGCGCTTAAAGGATGCGATTGCGGATGGTGACCGGATTCATGCAGTCATTAAAGGAACGGCCGTTAATCAAGACGGTCGCAGCAACGGCTTAACCGCGCCTAATGGGATCGCGCAAAGACAAGTGATACGCAAAGCAATCGAGCAGGCGCAGCTGAAACCCGCGGACATCTGCTATGTAGAGGCCCATGGCACTGGTACGCCTTTGGGAGATCCTATTGAAGCTGAAGCCATTAAAGAGATTTATGGTTGTCCGTCGGCAGGGTTCAACGACGACGACATCTGCTATCTCGGTTCCGTCAAAACGAATATCGGACATCTCGAAGCGGCTGCCGGCATTGCTGGACTTATCAAAACAGTACTGGCGATTCAGCACGGCGAAATCCCTGCCCATTTACACATGACCAAGCTAAATCGATACATTAGTCTCGATCGTTCCCGTCTCCGCATCCCTGTTGAGACGGAAAGCTGGATCAAACCTGTAAAAGCAGCCGGGGTGAGCTCGTTCGGATTTGGCGGAACGAATGCCCACATTATTGTGCAGGAGGCACCATCCCGTGCCGATAAACGAGCTAACAATGCCATGGGATCGAGAGCGCATCTATTGACATTATCATCCCCTACCGCAGACGGATTAGTTAGACTCGCTTCCACGTACGATTCCTATTTACAACATGCATCCTCGGAGCAATTAGGAGCCATATGCGGAACGGCCAATACCCGCCGAACGGCATTTCTACACAGGGCATCATTCGTTGGCGGCTCACTTGAAGAGATACATGAGAAAGTCCGGAGCTTCTCCGCTCGCGGGGTCAACGGCATTGCAGGCAGTCTCGTCCACTCTCCCAAAATCGTCTTTATGTTTACGGGACAAGGAAGCCAATATGTTAATATGGCGCGCGGCTTGTATGCAAGCTCAGAAGTGTTTCGCACGAACATGAATCGATGCGCCGATTTAGTAAAAGATCGTTTGGATCATTCTATCCTGGATGTCATTTATGATGTAGAAAATAATTCTGCGTCAGCTCTCCTTCACCGTACAGACTACACGCAGTGCGCTCTTTTCGCGATCGAGTACTCTCTAGCACAAGTATGGCTATCGCTTGGAATCGAACCTGCTGCGGTTGTCGGACATAGCGTGGGCGAATATGTGGCGGCATGCATTGCAGGGGTATTTTCTCTTGATGATGCTTTGGCCGTAGTTGCCGAG
This sequence comes from Paenibacillus sp. E194, assembly GCF_000935845.1. NCBI lineage: Bacteria > Bacillati > Bacillota > Bacilli > Caryophanales > Paenibacillaceae > Paenibacillus > Paenibacillus sp. E194. Next base: position 5,659 of record NZ_JMDX01000151.1, on the reverse strand, counting down.
CGAGGAAAGCTCATGACACAAAAGTGCGAGCCTGGAGCAATGGCGGCAGTCATGGGAGATATGGATGAACTGGTAAGCGTGCTTCACGCCCATTCAAACGTAGAAATCTCCGCCATTAATAGCAGCAATAACTTTGTCATTGCAGGCGCCCCGGATGATGTGGCTGAAGCTACGAACCACCTGCAACGGGCAGGCGTTCATTCCGTACCGCTTGAGGTAAACTATGGATTTCATTCGCAATTAGTCGAGCCAATGCTGCAAGACTATTACGATATCATAAAACGATTAAAATTCAATCCTCCCCAAATTCCGCTTGTCTCTAACGTAACCGGCGATTTCATCGGGTCAATTACCGCCGAGTATTGGATCAGGCATACGCGGGAAGCTGTTCGGTTCAAAGACTCTTTATATACATTGGTAAATGACGGGTGCAATATCTTTCTGGAAATCGGTGCTCATGCCGTACTGTCTCGGATTGGACAGCGAGAATTCAATGATGGCGCCTATAAATGGATTCCTTCTCTCCTAAAAGGAAGGGATGACGAATATGCGCTGCTCGAAGCCGTAGGCAATCTGTACGTCGTTGGCGGACAAGTCCAATTTGAGGTGCTCTACCCGCTGGACACTCATGAATGCGCGCAATTGCCGAATTATCCGTTTGCTTATTCAAAATGCTGGCTAGGCGGTCATATGAATTCGGAATCGCCAAAGGAGGAAAAGTTGGTGAAAGCAACCCAAGATAGCAATATCAGAACTTCTATTATGATGGAGATCAAGGGAATATTCGCCCAGCTGCTGAATCAAGACGTGGCAAGAATCGATGAGAACCTGCCTTTATTGGAAATGGGCGCCGACTCGCTCATTCTGATGGACGTGATTCAAAAAGTAAAGAAATAAATACGGAGTAACCTTTTCGGCGCGCGATTTTTTCACCGAAATCACGAACATTTCCAAGCTATGCGCAGCCATCGAATCGGTTATGCCGCATGATGCGCCGCCAGCGCTGACCGAACAGTTGCCGAGCCCGTCAGCCGTCGATTCGCTATCTCTGGCACTCTCCAAATCGACAGTAGTCGATTCGCCGTCCCCAGTGCTCTCCAATTCGATGCACAACGAATCGGGGCTGCTTGGATTAATGAGTGAACAACTGGCTTCCATGGAACGTGTCATCCAACATCAACTATCCTTCATTCACAATCAACCGTTGAATGGATCGAATGTTCATCCAAGTACAATGGCGATCCGACCGGAATCCCCTGCCGCGCCTTCACTGCCGGCAACCTCTGAAAAAGCCTGGGTTCCCTATCAAAGATGGCAGGATCAGAAAGAAGAAAGCGTATCTGGTATGCAAGAACAGTATGCCAGAGCGCTCGTGGCACGATTGGCCGATAAAACAAAAAAATCGAAGGAGTGGATAGCCAAGCATCGCCCCGTGTTCGCTGATTATCGCGGTGCATCGGGTTTCCGGTTTTCTACGAAAGAAGTTCATTATTTGCCCGTTGTCGATCATGCAAAAGGTTCGCGTTTTTGGGATAAGGACGGAAATGAATATATCGATTTAACGATGGGCTTCGGCGTGAATTTTTTTGGTCACGCCCCTGAGTTTATCGACGACGCGATTAAGCGTGAGCTTCAAAACGGCTATGCTCTAGGCCCGCAATCCGGCACCGCAGGAGAAGTAGCCGACCTCATTCACCAGATTACTGGCTTGGACAGAAGCACCTTCTGCAATTCTGGGACGGAAGCGGTAATGGCTGCCCTAAGGCTTGCGCGCGCCGTAACCGGCAAGAATAAGATTGCCATGTTCGCAGGATCGTATCACGGCACGTATGACGGCGTCCTGGCCAGCATGTTCAATCGTCCCGGATCTAATGGAGCTTCGCCAATGGCGCCAGGCATTCCTGCCGGGCTTACCGAAGACGTCATGATTCTCGAATATAATAATCCGAAATCACTGGAGATCATACGATCCATGTCCGGTGAGTTGGCAGCAGTACTGGTCGAGCCTGTACAAAGCCGTCGTCCTGACCTCGTTCCTATCGCATTTTTGGAGGAGCTTCGCGAAATCACGCGGAGCAACAATACGGCGCTGATATTTGATGAAGTGATTACCGGCTTCCGAGTTCATCCTGCCGGTTTTCAGGGCATATCGGGGATTCGACCGGATATGTGCGTCTACGGCAAAATCCTTGGCGGAGGCATGCACATTGGAGTAGTGGCCGGCAGCGCGAAGTTCTTGGATGCCGTGGATGGAGGGCAATGGAATTTTGGTGACCGCTCTTACCCGCAAGCTGAAACAACCATAATCGCAGGCACGTTCTGCAAGCATCCCATTACGATGGCCTGCACGCATGCCGTTCTGCTTCATCTGCTGGAGTCCGGCCCTAAATTGCAAGAGATCGTCAATGAGAAGACAGCCTATTTGGTGCGCGAATTGAACGATTTCTTCGAGTCTGCGAATATTCCTATGAAGATGGTTCACTTCGGCTCCCTCTTCCGATTTGTCTATCAAGTGAACATGGATCTGTTCTTCTATGGCCTACTGGAAAAGGGCGTGTATATCTGGGAAGGACGCAACTGCTTCCTGTCGACGGAGCATTCAGACGAGGACATCCGCAAGTTGATTGGGATAATCAAGGATACGATGACAGAGCTTATTGACGCTCAAATGTTTCCGGGTGCCCGCATTCCAGCTGGACAGAAGGCCTCCGATAAGGAACTTATCCCTGTATCTGAGGATCAGAGGGAGTTATGGGTGCTTTCGCAGCTAGGCGATCAGGCAGCCATCGCATGCAATGAGACCGTAGTGCTTTCCCTTAAAGGCACGCTCCGCCATTCATTATTAACAGAGGCAATGAACAGTGTCGTGGCGCGACACGATTCCTTGCGGGTGACATTCGATCATCAAGGCAATATGATACCGCTTCGGGAGAAGGTTCGCGTCGATATGCCGGTGCTGGATTTGAGTTCCGCAACTTATTTGAATCCGGAATCTGCTGCAATAGATTGGATTCGCGATGAGACAGAGCGCCCTCTTGCATCGGGAAGTTTGTACCGCAGTACGCTGCTCAAACTGACGGCCGATTCGCATTATCTCGTATTTACCGCAAGTCACGTCATCGTAGACGGATACTCTATCGGCATTATTCTTGAAGAAATGTTCCAGATCTATTCCTCATTGTTGAAAGGCAAGCCCATTCATTTGCCGGAGCCTTTACAATTAATAAGCTACTTGGCATGGAAAAAAGAACAGGAATCCAGTGAGGAGCGTCAAGCCAATAACCTGTATTGGTTGAACAAAACAGGCAGCAATACGGCCGCGACCTTGGATTTGCCGCTTGATATGAGGAGGCCGCATAAAAAAACCTACAATGGCGCCATTGTTCGGCATATGGTCGATCCTACGCTTGCCGATCGAGTGAACCGCTTTTCGCAGCGCAATAAGGTCACTCCTTTCGTTACGTTTTTAAGTGCCTTTGCCCTGCTTCTTAATCGTTTGACGCATCAGACGGATCTGACCGTCGGGGTGCCTTTTGCCCAACGCTCTCTGCCTGGCGGCTCCAGCTATGTTGGATATGCGATCACATTATTGCCGATATCCATCGAAATGGATGAGCACGCTGAGTTTACGCGTTTGCTAAGCCAGGTGAAGACTTCTGTTTTGGAGGCCCAGGAGCACGGCGAGTTTTCATTCAGCAGCGTATTTCGAAATCCCGATGCCTCTCATCGTCTATCGCCACTTGAAGTTGTTTTTAACTATGAGCGAAGAGTCAATATCCCGGATGCTGGCAATATTGAAGTCGATACCATCCCTACTCCGATTACGGCAACGAAATATGAGCTCAGTTTCAATGTCATGGAATTCAACCGAACTATTCTTTTGGATCTGACCTATAATTCGAATCTGTTCCGGAAAGATACGATCGAACGATATTTAACCTATTACGAAAATATATTGCAGGCCATTATTGAACCGTCTGCCGAAAAAGCCCCAATCGCCTTGCTTCCTCTCCTTAACAATGCAGACCGGGAACGGTTGCTTTTTGCTGGAGAGCCGGTGAATCTTCCGAGTGATCATCGCTGTCTTCATGAAGTGTTTGAGGCGCAGGCCCAGCACAGACCCGATGCCGTTGCCGCCGTATATGATCATCAACAACTAACCTACGGCGAACTAAATGAGAGAGCCAATCGTCTTGCACGTCATTTGCGTACGCTGGGGGCAGGGCCGGGTGTGCAGGCAGCGATATTGGTCGAGCGTTCCCTGGACATGCTCGTCGGCATCCTCGGCGTGCTCAAAGCGGGCGCTGCTTATGTGCCGATTGACCCCGCGTACCCTGCGGAACGCATCCGTTATGTGATGGAAGACGCGGCTCCAGCCATTCTTCTCACTCAATCTCATCTCTTGGGCTCCTTGCCGCAGCATGAGCTCGCAACGGTGTGCCTGGATGAAGAGCGGGATACGATAGAGAAGCTATCCGGCGAAGATTTGAACGTGGAGCTGCCTTCCACCAATCTTGCTTACGTGATTTACACCTCCGGTTCCACCGGGAAGCCGAAGGGCGTGATGATCTCGCATGAGAACGTCGTCCGGCTGTTTACGTCTACCGAATCCATTTTTGGTTTTCACGAAGACGATGTTTGGGCTCTGTTTCACTCCTATTCCTTCGACTTTTCCGTATGGGAAATGTGGGGCGCCTGGTTCTATGGCGGACGGTTGGTGGTCGTACCCCCTCTGACGAGTCGTTCACCGGAAAACCTGTATCACTTGCTGGAGGAGCACAAGGTTACCGTCCTCAACCAGACGCCGTCGGCATTTCGGCCATTGGCTCAATATGAGGAATCACAAGACTCGTCAAAATTAAGCCTGCGTTATATTAATTTTGGCGGGGAGACGCTGGACTTTCAGTCATTAAAGCCTTGGATCGATCGACACGGCGATCGTTCACCTCAATTTATCAATATGTACGGAATCACGGAAACGACGGTAGTTTCTACCTACCGCCGAATAACCGCTGAGGATATCGGGCAGGACACGGGAAGCTTGATCGGAATTCCATTTCCGGACACGAAGGTGTATGTCCTTAACCGTCATATGCAGCCCGTTCCTCCTGGTGTGACTGGCGAAATGTACGTAGGAGGCCCCGGAGTCGCTAAAGGGTACTTAAACCGGGCCGAATTAAATAGCGAGCGCTTCGTCCTCAATCCGTTCTCTAATGATCCTGATGCACGCATGTACAAAAGCGGCGACCTGGCCCGCATTCGGCATAACGGCGAACTCGAATATATGGGACGTGCGGACCATCAGGTGAAAATACGGGGATATCGCATCGAATTGGGGGAAATCGAGGCGGCGCTGAAGGAACATCCGTCCGTAAGGGAAGCTCTCGTTATTGCGGACGTTGATCCACATGGAGACAAGCGTCTGATTGCCTACGTGGAAACGGATCAATCGAGCGATATTATGCCGGTGCTGCGGACGCATCTCGAAAGCAGGCTGCCAGATTACATGCTCCCTTCCCTCTTTATGAGGCTGCAATCGATGCCTCTTACGAATAACGGGAAAATCGATCGCGATTCGCTTCCAAATCCTGGTCACGAAAGAACAGATCTGCAGCCGACCTATGTGGCGCCGCGCAATTCGGCCGAAATGAAAATGGCC
>NZ_JMDX01000150.1:0-15207 GCF_000935845.1 Paenibacillus sp. E194 | reverse complement strand
AGTCTGCTCCGAGCAATTATTGCGTTTGTAATATGGTTCGGACTCGCATATGGGGTCAGATTTGCCTTGGGCGTGCTGCTTTCAGACCATGAAGGCAAACAGCCTGAAGTCGGCGCATCTAAGAATCCAAACGCAGGGACGATGTTGGACATGACAACTCCGGATGAAGAGGATGTTCTTCGAGATTTACTACGGCCGAACGGTGCAGATTCGAAGTCAAATCCGGTAGAAGATGAAGGCGGCTCGTTCCAACCGCTGCAACCACCCAAGCTCGTGACCAAAGCGCAACCAGATGCGGAGGAATTGGCACAGGCTGTTCGTCACTTCGTACAAAAGTAAGGAGGTTGACTGTCGGTGAGCGTACAGAAATTACAACCTGGCTCGCAAGAGGGATTGTGGGAACGCTGGAAGGATCATGGTGATCAGGATGCGAAGCGGCAATTGATAGAAAATCATCTATCGATCGTCGACTTCGTATCGAATCGACTTGCTGCAGGTCTGCCTCGTAATGTAAGTAAGGACGATCTGGCAAGCCATGGTGTGATTGGCCTGATAGATGCTGTTGAGAAATTCGATTACCACAGAGGGCTGCAATTTGAAACCTATGCCTCATGGCGGGTACGTGGAGCCATCCTAGACGGATTGCGTTCTGGAGATTGGGTACCTCGGTCGGTGAGAGAGAAGGCAAAGAAAATTGAAGAGGCTTATCAGCAATTGGAGCAGCAATACTTGCGTACAGTCACGGATGAAGAGATGAGCTCCTATTTACAAGTCAGTGAGAAGGATTTCCAAGGGATGCTTCAAGACGTATCGATCATGTCGATTTGTTCATTGGAAGATCCGATTCGTGAGGACGACTCTGAGACGCGAATATCGCTTCTTATCGATGAGACGGCGAAGAATCCGGAGTATAAGGTAAATGAGTACTATTTAAAGGAAGCACTTGTTCAAGGAATTGATAAATTAACCGATAAAGAGAGAACAGTGATCTCCTTGTTCTATTATGAGGATTTGTCACTAAGTGAGATAGCGGAAGTGATGTCACTATCACCATCTCGAATTTCGCAGCTGCACTCTAAGGCGATACTGAGACTTCGAACCGTATTGGAGAAGCAGAAGCCAATGCTGATGGAAAATTGATGGGATACGGAATAGTTGAGAAGAAACTACGCTGAATAAAGAGAAAAAGAAAGGGGGGTTTTTCGTGAGTATGACATTGGCATTGGAAGAGTATTTGGAAGTAACCATATCTGAAGATAAGATGCAGGCGCATCTCCATTTTAAGAAGGCTGTTGAAGGGCTCACATGTACGATTGAAGAGCTGGACGTATTGTTGCGCTCCTACGGCATTCGATATGGAGTACAGTCTCAGGTATTGAAGGATATCGCTGCGAATCCGAACAATTTTGCTCGAGGTGCAACGATGGTCGCTCATGGAAAAGCACCCGTACACGGTGTAGATGGTCGAATAGAACTTCTGCTTCCGCAGAACGGGAAGGAGTCCAAGCCAGCTGAACGGGAAGACGGAACGGTTAATTTCCGTGAAGTGAAGCAGTTGGACAATGTGAAGAAGGGTCAAATGATAGCCAAGCGAATTCCGAGCCAAGAAGGGATATCCGGTATGTCCGTTCTTGGTGAGGAGATGAAGGCCATCACTGGGCGTGAAGCACGATTCAAGCAAGGGAAGAATGTCGTTCTAGATGAGGCAGAAAATGCGCTTTATTCGGCGATCGACGGCCTCATATCCCGAATTGAGCCGGAACGAATCAGTGTGTTCCCTGTATATGAAGTAAACGGAGATGTGGACTACCGCACTGGTAATATTGATTTTGTTGGTACGATTGTCATTCGCGGCAATGTGCTGACAGGCTTTACTGTGAAAGCTTCAGGAGATATTCGCGTTTATGGCGGCGTGGAAGGTGCAACGCTTACTGCAGAAGGCTGCATTGAGGTAAGCGGAGGCATTATTGCCGGCAATAAAGGGATGGTCAAGGCCGGAACCCATGTGAAATGTTCGTTCATTCAGGAGGCCACCGTCGTTGCGGGCACTGAAGTCAATGTATCGCAGAGTATTATGCACTCCAATATTCGAGCAGGCAAGCGGGTTGTATGCCAAGGAACCAAGGGACTTATTGTGGGCGGGATTGTGCAAGCAGGTGAACGAGTGATTGCACGTACAATTGGCAATACGATGTCCACGGCTACCGTAATTGAAGTAGGGGTGCTGCCGGATTTGCGCAATGAATTGACGGATTTACGGACAAAGCTTAAATATAATATTGAGAACGTAGAAAAACCGAAAAGGCACTTCGCATACTCGATCAGCTTGCCGCTACTGGACAGTTGACAGGGGAGAAGCTTGGCATGCGCATTAAGCTGAATTCTACGAAAAAGAAACTTGTTGGAGAGCAGACTGAAATGCGAGAGCGTATGCTGGAGATTGAGAAGTTGCTTGAGGAAACAGCTGTGTCTTCCATAGATGTGTCTCATACGATATACGGTGGAGCTAAGCTGGTTATTGGCCGCAGTGTTCGTTTCATCAAAGACATGGCACAGCGTATTTCCTTCCGGATCGTTGACGGCGATATCATGATGACAACTTACCGTTAAGTTAAGGTGAAGGACATTAGCCTAACCGGGGTGATTCGATGAATTGGAAGCCTGTAGAAATGCAAATCGCGATACCACGAACGCAAGAGTCATCGACATTGCAGCATCAACAGCAACAGCGTCCTGTAACAGAACAAGCGATACTGAACGACCAAGCCCAAAGGTTGATGGAAAAGTCGCGGGAACGAAATGCACAGGTGGAGTCATCACAGGATGCTCGAATTCGCAATCAACATCATGAAGGTGGGAACCATGCGGAACGGGATGGAAGCGATAACAACCATTCGGAGCAAAAACAAGATGAAACTGAGCAAGTCATGGTTCCGGCTCAACATCCATTCAAAGGAAAGCATATCGATTTCATGTGTTAAATGGTGGCGCCGGGTTCCCGCATAACGTGAGGATCGCGGCGCTTGCATTTAGGAAGCGTGACAACATAAGGAGGTGCATACATGGAACCTTGGATCTACATTGTGCTGTTAGGTGGTGTCATCGCTGTCATTGGAATGCTTCGTCCACGCACTCAAGCGACAATGGACACCACAGAAATACGACGTAATATGGAAGAAACACTTGAGCATTATATGGCAGAACTTGAAGAAGAAAATGAGAAGCTCTTAAAAGTCATTGAGCGGATGAAGCAAGAGGGAGAGTACCGTGATGAGGCGCTGCGCAAGCGAATGGACAAGCTTGAACAAGCGTGGGAGAGCAAATGGAGCAGCTTAGAGCAGGCAGCTGCACAACCTGTACATACAGAATTAGAAGCAGGTCATCCCTCCGCACTGTCTGAACGCGAGCAGGAGCTTCTGCAGCGCGCAGCCAATACGCAAGACTCAGAATTACAAGAGACGGCTCCCTCGCAGATGGCATCGTTACCAGTTCCGAGCGGACATAGATCTGCCTCGACTCGTAAGGAAGAACTTCATGCTGCAGATGAAGCTGATGATCATGTAGAACTTCATGAAGAACAGTCTAGCGCTCCCATTCAAACACGATACGCAGAGATCTTCAGACTCTTCCAGAATGGATGGACAGAGCAGGCTATTGCAGACCATCTGGGAATGCCAATTGGTGAGCTCCAGTTAATTATCCGATTGGGGCAGCAGGAGGGATCACATGATTAAGGATCGCCGCTTTCTTATCGGACTAGGCGCCGGAATTGTGCTAGGGGGTCTCCTTCTTCAGCTATGTCTTATCGGTCAGCGTTCGATAGAACCGATGTCGGATACGGAGCTTCGTCGAGCTGCCGAGCAGGCTGGATATAAGCTTGTATCGCAGCAGCCTGCGAGTTCGAATAACAAGTAGAATAGCTTGGCCTGAAGAGTGGATAAAGTGGTTGCAACTGGGTAGGCGTTATGGTATATTAAATGACGGTGTTAAGAACACACGTCAGTGTATTTCAGTGAGGGTGCTTTCTGTCGGGTTGACTGCGGGAAGTCTCAATGAAAGAGGATACTGGCGGAGGATAAATAACCATATTAGGAGGTGTAGTGAAGATGGCAGTTATCTCCATGAAACAGCTTTTGGAAGCTGGGGTACACTTCGGTCACCAAACACGTCGTTGGAATCCGAAGATGGACAGATATATCTTCACAGAACGTAACGGTATTTACATCATTGACTTGCAAAAGACAGTGAAAAAGGTCGAGGAAGCTTACAATTTTGTAAAATCCGTCGGCGAAGAAAATGGAACAATCTTGTTCGTAGGTACGAAAAAGCAAGCTCAAGATTCCGTTAAGGAAGAAGCTGAGCGTTGCGGTATGTACTTTATCAACCAACGTTGGTTGGGTGGTACATTGACTAACTTCGAAACAATCCAAAAACGTATCGATCGCTTGAAGCTACTCGAATCGATGGAAGAAGATGGAACATTCGAAGTTCTTCCTAAGAAAGAAGTTATCATTCTTCGCAAAGAAAAAGATCGTCTCGAGAAGTTCTTGGGCGGTATCAAAAATATGAAAGGTTTGCCTAGCGCGTTGTTCGTAATCGATCCACGCAAAGAGCGTATCGCAGTTGCGGAAGCTCGTAAACTGGGTATCCCAATCGTAGGTATCGTTGATACAAACTGTGATCCGGACGAAATCGACTACGTTATCCCTGGTAACGACGATGCAATCCGTGCAGTTAAATTGTTGACTGCTAAGATGGCTGACGCAATTGTTGAAGCTCATCAAGGCGAAGAAACAACAGCGTAATTTTGGAATACTAATTAGATGAACAAAAGGGTGGTTGGCAGGTGGTTCACCTCTCGCCGCCCTTTTTTTAAGCTGTATAACGTTCGGTGCCGTTAATCGTACATATACGTGGGTGCCAATTTATTGATGGAGGGAAATACGACATGGCAGTAAATGCGAGTGCAGTAAAAGAATTGCGCGAAAAAACAGGCGCAGGTATGCTGGATTGCAAAAAAGCATTGGAAGAGGCTAACGGCGATTTGACGAAAGCAGCTGAATTGCTTCGTGAGAAAGGCCTTGCAGCAGCAGCGAAAAAATCCGACCGTATCGCAACGGAAGGTGTGGTTGAGTCTTACATCCACGCTGGCGGACGTATCGGCGTATTGGTTGAAATCAACTGCGAAACAGACTTCGTAGCAAAAACGGACAACTTCAAAGATTTCGCTCGTGATGTAGCTATGCAAATCGCAGCGACTGCTCCAAAATATGTTCGTCGCGAAGAAGTTTCTCAAGAGGAAATCGAGAAAGAAAAAGAAATCTTGAAAGCACAAGCGTTGAACGAAGGCAAGCCTGAAAAAATCGTTGAAAAAATGGTTGAAGGCCGCATCGGTAAATACTATGAAGAGTATTGCTTGATGGAGCAATCCTTCATTAAAGACCCAGACAAAACAATCGAAACGTTGTTGAAAGAAAAAATCGCAACAATCGGTGAAAACATTTCTATCCGCCGCTTCGCTCGCTTCGAGCTTGGTGAAGGCTTGGAGAAAAAAGAAGATAATTTTGTTGAAGAAGTTATGGCTCAAGCGAACCTGAAGTAATCTTTTCTTCTTGAAAAGAGAGCATTCGAACGCGGCTACTACGTAATCAACAGACGCGCTTAAAAGTTGGAACACATCGTGTTCCTTCTTTTTTAGCGGCCGTTATGGAAAAGTGGAGGGTATACATTGAAACAACCGGTTTATAAACGTATCGTACTTAAAGTAAGCGGAGAGTCGTTGTCCGGGCAAGCTGGATACGGCATCGAATCCGAAATGATCAACTCCATTGCCGAGCAAGTGAAAGAAGTTGTAGAGCTTGGCGTAGAGGTCGCAATCGTCTGCGGCGGCGGCAACATTTGGCGCGGTATTGCGGGAAGTGAAAAAGGAATCGACCGCGGAACAGCAGACTACATGGGGATGCTTGCAACGGTTATGAACTCGCTTGCCTTACAGGATGCCCTCGAACAAATTGGCGTGCCGACTCGTGTACAAACTTCGATTGCGATGCAACAAATCGCAGAACCATATATTCGCCGTCGTGCAATACGTCATTTGGAAAAGGGACGTGTTGTTATTTTTGCAGCAGGAACCGGGAATCCATTCTTCTCGACGGATACGACAGCTGCGCTTCGTGCTGCTGAAATCGAAGCCGATGTGATCTTGATGGCGAAGAACAAAGTCGATGGTGTATACTCAGCTGACCCATTCAAGGATGAGACAGCTGAGAAGTTTGAGCAATTGACATATATGGAAGTATTGAACCGCAACTTGGGTGTAATGGATTCAACGGCATCCTCGCTGTGCATGGACAATAACATTCCGCTTATTGTATTTGCAATTACGGAGTCTGGCAATATCAAGCGCGTCGTGCTCGGCGAGAAGATTGGAACGATTGTAAAAGGGAGTGTAGACTAGTGCCACAAGCAGTGAAGAAAAACGCAGAAGAACGCATGGAAAAGGCGATTGCCGCTCTGAAACGGGAACTGGCAACATTGCGCGCTGGACGCGCAACACCTGCATTGCTTGATCGTGTTCAAGTAGAATACTATGGCGCGATGACGCCGGTTAACCAATTGGCGAACATCAGCACGCCAGATCCGCGCACGCTTATGATCCAGCCTTGGGACAAATCCTCATTGTCTGATATTGAGCGCGCAATTTTGAAGTCAGATCTTGGACTGACTCCAGCTAACGATGGATCAATGATTCGTCTTGCGATTCCACCGTTGACAGAAGAACGTCGTGCAGAGCTCGTGAAGCACACGAAGAAGTTTGGTGAAGAAGCGAAGGTTGCTGTCCGCAACATTCGTCGTGATGCGAATGATGACATCAAGAAGCTTGAGAAAACGGACATTTCAGAAGATGAGTCCCGTCGTCATCAAGAAGATATCCAGAAGACGACTGACAAATACATCGCTGAAGTTGATAAAGTATTAGTTGCTAAAGAAAAAGAAATTATGGAAGTATAAAAGTTAGACACGATAGAACCTATTCTTTTTGTTCTTCATGCCCCTCCGAACGGTGGGGTTTATTGTCTTTTTTTCATCACCGGGTTGGAGGAGACCGAATGATTAAGCGATTCCAAACATGGTTACAGCAGCGTGGAGGCCACAAGCAGCTGGAACTGATGCCGGATAATATCCCACAGCATGTGGCGATCATTATGGACGGCAACGGTCGCTGGGCTAAAAAAAGGGGCTTGCCGCGCGTTGCCGGCCACCATTCAGGAATGAAAGCCGTTAAGCGCGTAACCATCGCAGCGAATGATATGGGCGTAAAAGTGCTTACGATGTACGCTTTTTCGACCGAAAACTGGAAACGCCCAAAGGACGAAGTCGATTTTCTCATGAAATTGCCACAGGAATTTTTGGCGATCGAACTCGAAGAATTGATTGAGAAAAATGTCCAAGTGCGTATGATGGGCTATCGTGACCGATTGCCTAAACATACAATTTTGGCACTTGAGGAAGCCATTGAAAAGACGAAGCACAATACAGGACTTATTTTGAATTTTGCTTTGAATTATGGTAGTCAGCGTGAAATCGTAGAAGGTGTTCGTGATATTGTACGTAAAGTGAAAATAGGTGAGATTGAAGTTGATTCGATTGATGAGAGCATGATCCACGATCATCTCTTATCCAGCAGCTTGCCTGATCCTGATCTGCTCATTCGTACAAGCGGAGAAATGAGATTAAGTAACTTCATGCTCTGGCAAATCGCGTACAGCGAATTGTGGTTCACCAATGATTACTGGCCAGAGTTCACTGAGCGACATCTAATGGAGGCCGTTATGGAGTATCAGCGCAGAACGCGAAGATACGGTGGATTACAATAAGTTGGAGGAACAGTCTATATGAAACAGCGCATCGTTACAGGGCTTATAGCAGGACTATTGTTCGGCGCATTATGCATAATTGGCGGTCTGCCATATGAACTGCTGCTCCTCGCACTTGCCTTTGTAGGCTATTATGAATTTGCTCGAATGCATCATGTATCACCGTTCGATCTGGCATCGTTGATTGGCTACGCAACGATGTCCTTGATTGCAATTCCGTGGACAAGCTTATCAATTGGATGGAATGTGTCATTGGAGGCTATTGTATGGATCAGCCTGCTGCTGATGCTGGGTGTGACCGTATTATCCAAAAACAAAGTGTCCATTGAAGCAGTGTCACAGTTGTGGCTGGGAGCATTCTATATTGGCATTGGCTTCAAATATATGATGCTGACGCGTACTTCAATGGGAGCTGACGGCTTATTCTGGACGCTTATGCTGTTTGCAGCCATTTGGTCATCAGACATTGGTGCTTACTTCATCGGACGTGCGATCGGCAAGCACAAGCTCTGGCCGTCGATTAGTCCTAATAAGACGATTGAAGGAGCAATTGGCGGTGTACTGACATCAATTATTGTGGCTCTATTATTTGCTGTCGGACGACCGGATATTGTTAGCTTACCGCTTGCATTTGGTATTGGGGTATCTGCTGCTGTTGTCGGTCAGTTCGGTGATTTGATTCAATCGGCATATAAGCGAGTTCGTGGTGTGAAGGACTCAGGTACATTGCTGCCTGGGCATGGCGGTGTTCTGGATCGATGCGACAGTTGGCTTGTCGTATTTCCATTTGTGCATTTGATCGGATTATTAACGTTGTAAATTGAACGTCATCGGGAGAACAGCGATGATGTTATCATGTAATAGATATAGCTATGAATAGGATGAAGAGGTGAGGTCATGAAGCGGATATCCATACTTGGATCGACCGGCTCCATCGGGACACAGACACTCGACATCGTCAGACAGCATCCTGAGCAGTTTAAGGTAGAAGCGTTAGCAGCTGGGAACAATACGACTTTGCTGCTTGAGCAGATACGAGAGTTCAAGCCCGGCATTGTATCGGTTCACGATAAGGCTGCAGCAGATCGCCTCCGGGAACAACTGCCCCAGGGTGTTGAACTGTATTATGGAGAAGATGGATTGGTCGAAGTGGCAGCAGGTACTGACGCCGATACTGTCGTTACAGCTGTTGTAGGAAGTGTCGGTCTGAAGTCAACGCTTGCGGCTATCGATGAAGGCAAGACGATCGCCATTGCGAACAAAGAAACGCTGGTAACAGCTGGTCATTTGGTAACTGAACGTGCACAAGCGAAAGGCGTCAAGCTGATGCCAGTTGACAGTGAGCACTCCGCTATCTTCCAATGCTTGAATGGAGAGCCGATGCGCGGAGTTCGTGCCATTACATTGACAGCATCAGGCGGCAGCTTCCGCGATCGTACGAGGGACGAGCTGGCGAATGTTACCGTTGAGGATGCACTTAAGCATCCGAATTGGTCTATGGGCGCGAAGGTGACGATCGATTCGGCAACAATGGCTAATAAAGGGCTTGAAGTGATTGAAGCTCGCTGGCTGTTCGATTTGCCTTATGATCAAATTCATGTACTTATCCATCCTGAAAGTATTATTCATTCTTTTGTCGAATATTTGGATGGAAGCATTATTGCGCAATTGGGGGTTCCTGATATGCGAGTACCTATCCAGTACGCATTGGCGTATCCGGAAAGACTTCCGAATACATCGGCTTCGCTTAATTTAGCTGAGGTGGCGAAGCTTCATTTCCGTGAAATGGATACAGAGAGATTCCCTATGGTTCGTTATGCTTATGAGTGCGGCAGAACAGGAGGTACAGCTACTACCGTGTTTAATGCGGCGAACGAAGTGGCTGTAGCGAGATTCCTGCGCGGTGAAATTTCCTTCTTGGATATTGAACGTATCGTGAGCACGTTAATATCGAAACATACTGCGATTCCGCATCCGTCCTTGGAAGCCATTCAGGAGACAGATATGCGCACGCGTGCAGAGGCTCTGTCCATTTTTTAATCGCCATTCACTAGATATGGATTCTCTTGTGCGGGATTGGAGAATAATGATAATCTATATAGACAAACCGCTGTCCGATTGTTATTGGGCCGTTCTTGAAGCCTAGGGTTGTGCTAGGACGATTGAACACGCACACAAAGGAGGATTCTACGCAGTGCAGATGGTGCAAATCGTATTTTTAACCGTGCTCGTCTTTTTCGTTATCGTAACGATTCATGAATGGGGACATTTTATTTTCGCTAAACGGGCGGGGATTCTCGTAAGAGAGTTCGCTATCGGATTTGGACCGAAAGTATTTTCCTATACTCATGGGGAAACCAAATATACACTCCGGCTATTGCCGGTGGGCGGCTTTGTACGGATGGCAGGCGAAGACCCTGAAATTGTAGAGGTCAGTCCAGGGCAGACGATAGCGATACGTGTGTCCAGTGATAACAAGGTGACGAAGCTGTATCTGGATCAATTAGACATGCGCAAGCAGGTAGTGCGTGGCGAAGTGAAGACAATTGATCTGGAGCATACGTTGAAGCTGACGCTGGATGTTGAGGATGAAGAAGTTACGTACGACATTCACCCGCAAGCCAAAATGATTGTGAAGGGCGACGAAATTCAGATCGCGCCTCATGATCGTCAGTTTGGCAGCAAGACAGTGGGCCAGCGGGCGCTAGCTATTTTTGCAGGTCCTTTTATGAACTTTGTGCTCGCTTTTATTTTGTTCGGCGTATCGGTATCCATTTCCGGTGTTCCGGTCGAGAACCCGACGTCTGTGAAGATTGGAGACGTATCACCAGGACTTCCTGCTGCGCAGGCACAACTGCAAAAAGGAGATATTATCGAGGAAGTGAACGGCAAGCAAATTGGCGGCGACCGTGACATGTTAATTAAGCTGATTGCTGACTCTGAAGGCAAGCCGATGACATTCCTTATTGCGCGTGGTGAAGAACGCTTCACTACGACATTGACTCCGCAGAAGGTGGAAGGTCAAGAAGGCGGCAAGGTTGGTATCGTACCGGTACTGCCAACACGAACGGCTTCATTCGGTGAGACGCTGTCGTTCGCCTCAACATCAATGGTGAATACGACGGAGAAGATTTTTGAAGGATTCCGCATGCTTATCTTTGGTCAATTTAAACTGGACGACTTGGGCGGTCCTGTTCGGACGTTCGAAGTAACAGGACAGATTGCGAAGAAAGGGATCGAACAGCTTACATTATGGACGGCGATTTTGAGCTTGTATTTGGGGATCTTTAATTTGCTTCCAATCCCGGCGTTGGACGGAAGCCGTCTCGTATTCCTTGGGTTGGAAGCTGTCAGAGGTAAGCCTGTTGATCCAAGCAGGGAGAGCATGGTTCATTTTGTAGGTTTTGCAATGCTTATGCTATTGATGCTTGCTGTAACCTACAATGATATATTACGATTGGTTAAAGGTTAACATTTATATCACGGTTCATTTCATTTATACTAGAATACGAATAACCGTGTTTATCGGGAGGAACGTATACCGTTATGTCGAAAGAGAAGCAGTTTGTTACGGAGATTACCCCACAGCAGGAGGACTTCTCCCGTTGGTATATTGATGTGATTAAGAAGGCGGATTTGATGGATTATTCTCCAGTCCGGGGATGTATCGTGTTCCGCCCAGATGGCTACGAAATTTGGGAACATATTCGTGACGAGCTGGATCGCCGCTTCAAGGCTACTGGCCATCGTAATGCTTACTTCCCAATGTTCATACCAGAGAGCTTTTTCCAGAAGGAAAAAGAACACGTTGAAGGCTTCAATCCTGAGCTGCCTTGGGTAACCGAAGCCGGCGGCGAACAATTAGAGGAGAAGCTGGCGATTCGTCCGACATCCGAGACAATGATTGGCCATATGTACTCCAAATGGATTCAATCGTACCGTGACTTGCCTGTGTTGATTAACCAATGGGCGAACGTTGTTCGTTGGGAGAAGCGCACATTGCCGTTCTTGCGTACAAGTGAGTTCTTGTGGCAGGAAGGCCATACTGCGCACGAGACTGAGCAGGAAGCACGCGAAGAAACGATGCTCATGTTGAAAACATATCGTGAATTTGTGGAAGATTATCTCGCAATTCCGGTCATTGAGGGTCAGAAGACTCCTTCTGAGAAATTTGCCGGCGCAGTAGATACGTTCTCCATTGAAGCGATGATGAAAGACGGCAGAGCCGTTCAAGCCGGAACATCGCATTATTTGGGAACGAATTTTGCGGTTGCTTTTGATATTAAATTCTTGGGGCGTGAGAATGAACAGGAATTTGTTCATACTACTTCATGGGGGGTCAGCACCCGCCTGATCGGTTCCATGATTATGGTGCACGGTGATGACAGAGGTCTTGTATTGCCTCCGAAGGTAGCTCCTACACAGGTTATTATGATTCCAATCGGGCCAGCGAAGATGCGCGAGCAAGTTGTGGGACGAGCTAACGAGTTATTCAGTGAATTGAAGCAAGCAGGCGTACGTGTTCGCATGGATGATCGCTCTGATATTAGTCCAGGTTGGAAATTCAATGAATATGAAATGCGCGGCATTCCTGTTCGTCTCGAAATTGGCCCTCGTGATATGGAGAATGGCGTTTGCGTGTTAGTATCCCGCGTAACAGGCGAGAAGCGCATTGTACAGCAGGCCGATTTGGTTGAAGAAGTGAATCGCATGTTGGCAGACGTCCATCAAGAAATGTTCGAGCGTGCACGTTCCTTCCGTGATGAGCACTTCTACTCGGTAGAGACGATTGACGAGATGAAGGTGCAAATGGAAGAAAAGCGTGGATTTACACTTGCTGGCTGGTGTGGATCGGACGCATGCGAGAAGCATGTTAAGGATGAGACAGGTGCAACAAGCCGCAACATTCCATTCGAACCGCAAACGACGAAGACGAAGTGTCTTGTCTGCGGAGAAGATGCCAAGCATACGGTCGTATTTGCACGAGCGTATTAATTAGATACATGCTCCTCGAAGCAGGGGCGCAATGAAGGGAAGCTTCCATCATTGGAACATCCAACGGAACACCGGACGATGGCTCGATTGAGGGGGGCTTCTCTTTGTTCACACACTGCCACTTTGCCAATAGGTACGGCAGCAGTATGGGGTTGGGAGGTGCTTCAGTCTATATGACAGATAAACGGAAGCGATTTGAAGTTTTGATGAGACAGGCGGAAGTTCCTGTTGAACTGTTAGATAGCTTTTTTCATGATGGATGGATTGATAGGGTGGAGTGCAGCCGCTCCAATAAGGAGTGGACGATTTATATAGGCAAGTCGACTGTCGTTCCGGCAGAAGCTTACCGTACGTTTTGCCTACGTGTGCAGGACAAGCTGTCCCACATTGCCAAGATTAAGATCATATTCCACTATGAAGAGCAGCTCCAAAATAAGGAGATCGTAGATGCCTATTGGAGTTTGTTCTTGGAATGGGTCAAGCGAGAGGTTGCTTCAGTTAACGGTTGGCTGCATAAAGGACAGTACGATGTTGAGAAGGATTTGATCAAGCTTTCATTGCCGGATGCGACATCCTTGGAGTTGGCGAAGAAGAAGCAGATTGATAAATATTGCACGACGTTCTTTGAGACGTATTTTACCCGCACATTTCGTGTAACGATGCAGCAGGGCAGCCATGATACGGAAGCCTATGAAGCATTTCAGCAGAAGCTGATGGAGGAAGAACGCCAAGTTATTCAGCAAATGATGGAAGAATCAGCACGTGAAGTTGAGGAAGAAGAAGGAGAAGCACCAGAGCGTCTGCATGTCGGATACGACATTAAGGATGAGCCGACTCCAATCATGAATGTACAGGATGAAGAGAAGCGTGTCACGATTCAAGGTGCGGTATTTGGCGTTGAGATGAAGGAACTTCGCAATGGCAGTACCTTATTCACATTCAACCTGACTGATTTTTCTGACTCGATGGCGATGAAAATGTTCGCGAAGACGAAGGAAGACGTTAAAATGCTGAGCCTCATCTCGAATGGTCAATGGCTCAAAGCTCGTGGACGTGTTGAGTACGATCGCTTCATGCAGATCCCTGAGCTTGTCATGATGCCAAATGATCTGAATGAAGTGAAGGCACCTGCAGAACGCAAGGATACTGCTGAGGAGAAGCGCGTGGAATTCCATCTTCATTCTACGATGAGTGCAATGGATGCAGTTACGTCCATCAGCGATTACGTGAAGCAGGCGGCGAAGTGGGGACATAAGGCGATCGCGGTAACGGATCACGGCAACGTGCAGTGTTACCCAGAGGCAGCGAAGGCAGCCAAGAAAATGACATTAAAATGCTTTATGGCATAGAAGCGAATGTCGTGAATGACAATATGGAGGTTGTTCTGAATGCGGACAATCGTCCAGTGAAAGATGCCATCTATACTGTATTCGATATTGAGACAACCGGTTTGTCTGTAACCAACAATAAAATCATCGAGATTGCAGCTGTCAAAATGCAAGAAGGCAAAGAAATTGATCGCTACAGCACTTTCGTCAATCCGCATGTGCGTATTCCTTATAACATTCAACAGCTTACTAATATAACGGATGAAATGGTAGCTGATGCACCAGATATCGAAGAAGTGCTTCCGAAGTTCGTGGAATTTGCGCAAGATACCATCCTTGTTGCGCATAACGCGAGATTCGATATTGGCTTTATCCAGCATAACTTGAAGCTAATGAATCTGCCAGATGTGATGAATCCGGTACTCGATACCTTGGAGCTAGCGCGTTTGCTCCATCCGACACTCAAAAATCACCGACTCAATACGTTGGCAGCAAAATATAAAGTATCACTTGAGAACCATCACCGTGCGATTGACGATACGATTGCACTTGGCGGCATTCTTACGGGACTACTTCAGGACGCTCAGCAGCTTATCGGAATCGAGACGCTGGAACGCATGAATGATTATGTAGGTCAGAACCTACAAAATGCTCGTCCATTTCACTGTGGCATTTATGCGCTTAATGCAGTAGGTAAGAAAAATCTGTATAAGCTTGTGTCAATGTCTCATACAGAATATTTCAAGCGGGTAGCCTGCATTCCGAAGAGTAAGCTGGTGGGGATGCGCGAAGGCTTGCTCATTATGTCCGGCTGTGAGAAGGGCGAATTCTTCGAGACCGTACTTAACAAGTCGGTGGAGGAAGCCGAGCAAGTAGCAGAGTTTTATGACGTCCTTGAAATTCAGCCTTTGACAATGTATATGCATTTGGTAGAGAAGGGTTTAGTTGGATCGACGGCCGAGATTGAAGGCGCCATTCGCAAAATCGTTCAGATTGGCGAAAAGCAG
>NZ_JMDX01000149.1:0-15396 GCF_000935845.1 Paenibacillus sp. E194 | reverse complement strand
CTCTTAATCCATCTTCTTATGAAGGATGTTGATTTCTCCATTTCAAGAGATGGATGGGAATGATTCTACTTGGAATGTAATCCATGAGAGTTGCATGATTGTAATGTAAGATGCAATCCATAAGTCATTATGCAAGGGAGGGAATGGTTCTTGAATCCGATGGTATGGGTACTCATTACTCTGACATTAATTCCTGCACTGGAAGTGTACGGTTTCGTACTGATGAGCAACTGGGTAGGGGGCTGGAATACGTTCCTGTTGATATTGCTTACCGGGGTTATCGGAGCAGTAATTGCGCGCTACGAGGGGAATCAAGTGTTGGCAGAAGCTCAGAAGCAGATGCAAGCGGGGCAAATTCCGGGACGTTCTGCTGTAGAAGGCCTATGTATTCTTGCAGGAGGAATCTTGCTGCTTACACCGGGATTCTTTACGGATATTATTGGCTTCACACTAGTATTTCCGCTGACTAGACCGATCTATAGGCACTATCTGCTTAAGTGGTTGGAGAAAAAGATGAAGGACGGAAATTTTATTTATTTCCGTCGTTTCTAATCTTGAAATATACACGCCTGCTGTATGGTGAAGAACCATGTGGCGGGCGTTTTTGTGTGCATTGTCTACATTTGAACAGTGCCTTTTTTTATTTTCTTCCACTGATAATATACGTCTGTAAATCCAGAAAGACATTTGCACGCTTCATGGCAGACAGCAGAACGAGGGAGACGGGGCCGACAATAAGTCCGAGGAAGCCGAACAACTGCATGCCGACGAACATGGCAATTAGCATGAGGAGCGGATCAAGACCGACTGTTGACGCCAGTACCTTCGGCTCCATAATCTGCCTCGTGAGCAGGACGATGGCATACACGATAAGTAAGCCAATGCCAAGCGAACCTTGATCAACGGCAAAGCAGTATACAATCCATGGAATCATGACAGCACCGACACCAAGGTATGGCAGCAAATCGATAATGCCGACGAGAAGGCCGATGGTGATTGCATAATCCACGCGCAGAACAATGAGTCCTGTTGTAATGATGAACATCGTAATGGAAATCAGAAACAACTGGGCTCGCAAGTAACCGAATAGGGCCTGCTTCAGATCGCCCCAGATCGTACGCATGGATTGATTAATGGAAGCAGGCATGGCACGTGCAGGGATGCCCATCCAACGCGACCAGTCCTTGCTTATGAAGAAGGCGGATAAGAGAATGATGATCGAGATGGATGCCACATTTGGAAGGCTGGACAAGAGACGGACGATCGCATCCAGAAAAGAGGTGATGAAGTTGGTGATCACTGTCGTTATCTTTTCTGCAGTGCTCGATAAGTTACTGTTGATCGAGCCTTGAAGATTTGGATTATCTTTGTATAAGGAGCCAAGCGTTTCAAGAAATGTGCGAACCTTATCATTTTCGAACAGCTGAATAAAGAATTCCCTCCATAGACGTAGAAAATGATCCATAGAAATGGACAGATTATAAACCTCTCTCACCACACGTGTAACTACCGCTGCCGCAACCGTTAGCATCGACGTAATGAACAGGGTCAAACATATCGTAACACTTAGCCATCGCGGCATACGGAACTGTTCTGACATCCACTCAACAACGGGATTGAGCATTAGAGCGATCAGCCAGGCAATGAGAAACGGATAGAGCAGGGGGACTAATAGATAGCAGGATAAGAGTATAAGTATACCAACGGTCAATACCCACCCTCCGCGAAGAATACGCTTGATGATGTGCTGCTCCATGATCTCAATCACCTCCATGAATCTAATGTAAATCCTCGGTTTCCCAGCACGTCCGATCTGGGAGGACGACCCTCTCTATATGCTATGCGCCATACCCAATTTCCTTGATTTTTTCTTTTTATCCTCAATGATTTCAAGAGGTTTAAAAAACGTTTATACCTCTGATAAAGCATTTCTATCCATATTTTTCAACTGAAACCGTTCACATTTCCGACATTATCCATTATCATTATTATAGAAAAACTTGCCTTTTTTTCCGGGGCGGAATACATCGAAACACATCGAGATAACACAGGGAAAAGGAAGATGGGATGGTATTAGGTTACATATGCAAAGGAGAGAGGGCAGATGACAGCAACGAAAGGTTTGGAAGGCATAGTTGCAACGACTTCTTCTATTAGCTCAATCATCGATGGTGTGCTAACATACCGCGGTTATAATATCGACGATTTGGCCGATCATACGACATTCGAAGAAGTTATTCATTTATTGTGGTTCGGCAAGCTGCCAAATCAAGAGGAACTTTCGGAGTTACGCACTCGTCTGGAGAAGAGCGCTGCAATTCCTTCAGCCGTTGTTGAACAAATGAAATTGTATCCGTCAGACGCGAATACGATGGCTGTTCTCCGTACTGCGAT
Source organism: Paenibacillus sp. E194 (assembly GCF_000935845.1). NCBI lineage: Bacteria > Bacillati > Bacillota > Bacilli > Caryophanales > Paenibacillaceae > Paenibacillus > Paenibacillus sp. E194. The sequence goes on along the minus strand of NZ_JMDX01000149.1, from coordinate 13,002 downwards.
TTCTGCATTGGCTTTGTATGATGAGCAAGCGAATGACACGGGGCATGACGCTAATGTACATAAAGCCATTGCGCTGCAAGCACAGCTACCAACTGTGGTCGCGGCTTTTGCACGCGTTCGTGCAGGGAAGGAGCCGATTTCTCCGAAACCGGGTCATTCCATTGCTTATAATTTCCTATATATGTTAACTGGCGAAGAGCCTTCCGATAGCGCTGTATCTGCTATGGACAAGGCGCTTGTCCTTCATGCGGATCATGAACTGAACGCCTCTACATTCGCTGCCCGGGTTACGGTTGCTACCTTGTCGGATATGTACTCCGGTGTTGTATCGGCAATCGGCGCGCTGAAGGGGCCGCTGCATGGGGGAGCCAATGAAGCGGTTATGGTGATGCTGGAGGAGATTGCTGACCTTGATCGTGTTGATGATTATATTCAGTCCAAGCTTGACAACAAGGAGAAGATTATGGGCTTCGGGCACCGTGTATATAAGAACGGAGATCCTCGGGCGAAGCATCTGCAGAAAATGTCCCATGAGCTTGGAGAAGCGTGTCAAGATATGAAGCTGTATGATATGTCTACACGCATTGAGTCTCTCGTTACTGGACAGAAGGGACTGAAGCCGAACGTTGACTTCTATTCAGCATCTGTCTATACCATGCTGGGCATTCCGAGAGATTTGTTCACGCCTATCTTTGCAATCAGCCGCGTATCCGGCTGGACAGCGCATATTTTGGAGCAGTTGGACAATAACCGTATCATTCGCCCGCGTGCAGAGTATACAGGCCCATCCAGTCAGTTATTTATCCCGATTCAAGAACGGTAATTATCAACTTAATTGAGATAAATGTAGAAGTTTTTGAAAACATAGGTTGTCTTACAAATTGACGGGTTGCTACAATAGAAGAGTAGCTCCCGTTAGCTGTTTGTGTGACAATGAAATTGAAGGAGGAACATCTGTGATTCAATTGGACAAATTTGCACCACCAACCGAAGGCGAGAAAATTAAGATTGAGGATGGCAAGCTTCAAGTTCCTGTTCATCCAATTATCCCGTTCATTGAAGGGGATGGCACAGGTCGTGATATTTGGCGCGCATCCAAGCGTGTATTGGATGCAGCTGTTGAGAAGGCATACAACGGCGAACGCAAACTTGCATGGTATGAAGTATTCGCTGGCGAGAAAGCATTCAATGAATACGGTGAATGGCTGCCGAATGATACGCTGGAAGCCATTCGCGAGTACATTGTAGCGATTAAAGGTCCATTGACAACGCCAATCGGCGGCGGCATTCGCTCACTGAACGTTGCACTTCGCCAAGAACTTGATCTGTACGTGTGCTTGCGTCCAGTACGTTATTTCGACGGTGTTCCTTCTCCTGTTAAGCATCCTGAGCTGGTTGATATGGTTATTTTCCGTGAGAATACGGAAGACATCTACGCTGGCATCGAGTATGCTTCCGGATCGGAAGACGTGAAGAAAGTGATTCAATTCCTCCAAGAAGAAATGGGAGTGAAGAAGATCCGCTTCCCTGAGACATCAGGTATCGGTATTAAGCCTGTATCCTCCGATGGATCCAAGCGTCTTGTCCGTGCTGCGATCGAATATGCGATCAAGCATAACCGCAAGAGCGTGACGATCGTACACAAGGGGAACATTATGAAGTTCACTGAGGGTGCGTTCAAGAATTGGGGTTATGAAGTAGCGGAGCAAGAATTCGCAGAGCACACATTCACATGGGGACAATATGACCGCATCAAAGAAGCTGAAGGCACAGAAGCTGCGAACAAGGCGCAAGCAGAAGCTGAAGCAGCTGGCAAGGTCATCATTAAGGATGCAATTGCAGATATCGCATTGCAGCAAGTATTGACTCGTCCGAAGGAATTCGATGTCATCGCGACATTGAACTTGAACGGCGATTACTTGTCTGATGCATTGGCTGCTCAAGTTGGCGGCATCGGCATCGCACCTGGAGCGAACATCAACTATGTGACAGGGCATGCGATCTTCGAAGCAACGCACGGTACTGCTCCGAAATATGCGGATAAAGACGTAGTAAACCCAGGTTCTGTTATTCTGTCTGGTGTTATGATGCTTGAGCATCTTGGCTGGCAGGAAGCTGCAGACCTCATCTATAAAGGTATGGCAAACGCCATCAACAGCAAGACAGTCACTTATGATTTTGCGCGTCTGATGGAAAACGCGACAGAAGTAAAATGCTCGGAGTTTGCTGACCACATCATCAATCATTTGAACTAGGAGGTCGAATCCGAATGGCTATTCGACGCAACAAGATCACAGTCGTTGGTGCTGGTTTCACTGGAGCGACAACTGCTCTTATGTTGGCTCAGAAAGAACTTGGAGATGTTGTATTAGTAGATATTCCTCAGTTGGAGAATCCGACGAAGGGCAAGGCGCTTGATATGTTGGAGGCTGGCCCGGTTCAAGGCTTTGACAGCCGAATTACAGGAACATCGAACTATGAAGACACGCAAGATTCCGATATCGTCATCATTACAGCAGGGATAGCTCGCAAGCCTGGTATGAGCCGTGATGATTTGGTGACTACGAACGCGAGCATTGTGAAGTCGGTATGTGAGAATGTGAAAGCTTATTGCCCGAATGCCTACGTGATTATTTTGAGTAATCCGGTAGATGCAATGACATTTGCAGCGTTTGAAGCACTTGGATTCCCTAAAAATCGCGTAATCGGTCAATCCGGCGTTCTGGATACCGCTCGCTACTGCACATTCATTGCAGCAGAGTTGAACGTATCCGTAGAAGATGTACGCGGCGTCGTGCTTGGAGGACATGGGGATGATATGGTGCCGCTCGTTCGTTATACAAGCGCAGGCGGAGTACCGATTGAGAGCCTCATTCCACAAGAACGCATTGCGGAAATCGTACAGCGTACACGTGTAGGCGGCGGTGAGATTGTCAATTTGCTTGGCAACGGAAGTGCTTACTACGCACCAGCTGCTTCCATCGTGCAAATGGCGGAAGCCATTTTGAAAGACAAAAAACGGATTCTCCCGGTCATCGCTTACCTCGAAGGGGAGTACGGTTATGATGCTTTATTTATGGGCGTACTGGCTGTACTCGGTGGAGATGGTATAGAGAAAGTGATCGAGATCGAACTGACGCCAGAAGAGAAGGCTGCACTGGATAAGTCGGCTGAATCCGTCCGTAACGTTATTCAAGTGGTCGCTGGAGAACGTGTATAATGCAATGATTCCATTATTTATGAACATTGTGACAAATCTCATAGAAATATCAAGAAAGACATCGAATATTTCGGTGTCTTTCTTTGTGTTAGTAAGTAAATTTTAGTATAATGGAACGAAGATTGAACCATATCATGTCTATGGAGGGAATGTATTTCATGTACAGTGCCTTTAGTCTTTTGCACATTTTAGGTGCAGTAGCAATGGGGTTTTACGCCATTGTTCCATTTATCGTAGGGAAATTAAACAAGCTGTCTACAGCAGGACAAGAGGGGCTGCTCGTGGGCGTGGGAACGGCGAATCGTCTGGGACAGTATTTCTTAATCGTTCAGTTCATTACAGGCGGTTATCTCATGAGCCAAGCGAAGTACAGTGTGCTCTGGATGGTATTGACAACGGTTGTCTTCCTAGCGATTGCTGCATTTAGCGGCATCATGGGCAAGCAAATTAAGCTTGCAGCACAGTCCGCAAAAAGCGGTAAAGCGGATGCAGCAGCTACAGGCAAGATTCGCACTTTCAGTACGCTTATCTTCGTATTGTTCATCGTCATTGTTCTTCTGATGGTTTATAGCTATAAGTTCATTACGGTAACGGCAGGATAATAGAATCGCCCGGTCAGACTTACGTCTAGCCGGGCGATTTTTTTTGAATGTCGCTATGGTTGGTCTAAGATTCTAAACTAATCGATGAGCGATACAGCCTGATCGTCTTCATTACTGAAAAAGGAGCCGGTCATAATATAGCGCCATACATCCCGGAACACATGAGCTTTCTGCAACGCAGTAAGCACGACGAGGGCGAGAATCCCAATAATGATGCCAGGTACTCCAAACAGCTTCAAACCACCATAAAGAAAAATGAGAAGCAGAAGCGGATTCAGTCCAATGCTGTCCCCATATACTTTCGGTTCAAAGGCGTGCCGAGTAACGAGAATAATAGGCCACATAATGAGCAGTCCTGTTCCTAAAAATACATTTCCTTCAACATAGGCGAATACAGCCCATGGCACAACGATAGCAGGGATGCCGACTAATGGGATCAGGTCTACAATGCCGCCAATAAGCGCGATGGTGAATGCATATTCGACTCCTAGTACAAGCAAGCCAAGAAAGAAGACTAATGCGGTAATACTGGAGAGAATAATATGGCCCTTAATATAACCAAACACGGCGTTCTGCAAATCATTTGTCACTACGCCAAGAGAGCGGCGTACCCGTTCTGGAATGAGTGTGTTGCCCTTGGATGAAATCGTATTCCACTGTTTGCTGATTAAGAATGTAGCTACCAAGACAATGACTGTGATAACCGCAAGCTTAGGCAGGAATAAGACGGTAGCTTTCAAGAAATGAAACAAGTAGGTGACTATTAACGTGCCTCCGCTAGCAATCGTTCCCGTGTATTTTGACAGCGATGATTTCAAGTCTGCAAAATTGAATGTATCATTCATGTCGGTGAGAAAATGCTGGAACTCCGCAGAATAGAAATAGGCTTCAGCCTGTATTCTCCATTCCATTATCTGATTCTGCACGATCCCCATAATATGCCATGATTCGGAAATGATCTTCGTCGTGAATAGATACAGAATTCCTGCGATGATGGCTGCGAAGAGCAGTAAGGCCGTCATCACGGCGAATCCACGGCGGAACCTCCAACGCTTCTCCAAAAAACGACGATTGGATTCATCATGTATGCAAGCAGCCAGGCAATCAGAAACGGGCAAATGATCGAAAAACCGAAATAGAATACCGCTGTAAACGAAGCAATGATCAGTAGTACCCATGCTGCTCGGAAGATGCGGTGAACGAGAGTAGGATTGAAAATAGGCATTCATGACTTCCTTTCTATGAAATCAATCTGTGGTGTTGGTATTTCCATTATTGTAACAAACACATGAATTCATACTCGACTTCACATATGTGTCTATGACATCAGCTCTTAGGTATGCTCTTCTTCATCCGATAGAGATATTTCATCCAAAGTCATGTTGAAGCTCGGAGCGAGCGTAGTCAGGAAATATTGTACCTCTGGCATATTCAGCTGCTTCAGTTTCTGTTCCGTCTGGCGCTTGGCGACTTCGAACTCGCGATTGCCAGCAGCTAGCTCACTGATGCATTTGACGTAGGCATCTAGCAGATCGGCTGCCTTCACATAACTTCGCAACTCATGATCTCCTTGCGAGTCAATGAGGGGCGTGTAGATGCTTTGCAATTCGGGAGGAATCATCCCGACTAAGCGTTCGGCGGCCAACTGTTCAATTTCACGGAAATTGTTCAGCAGTCGGGTGTTGTGGTGCTTGACAGGAGTAGGAATGTCGCCTGTAAATACTTCGGTAGCATCATGAAATAAGGCCAATGCTACAGCTTGCCCGGTATCTACCTGCTTATGGAACACCTCATTTGCAATCGTGCACAGCATATGGGTAGTCATCGCAACATGGAAGGTATGCTCCGCAACATTCTCTTTGTCTGTATTACGCATGAGACTCCAGCGTTCGATATGCTTGAGCCGGTACATATAGGCGAGAAAATGATGGGGTTTGGTTGTTGAATTCTCAGTTGTACTCATAGGTTCCTTCCTTTCAGGGGGATATCTAGACGCTCTACAATTGCAGCAATCAGTTGACTGTGGATTGTCGCAGGATATAGGCGTGGAAAATGCTTCGATTAGGTGCACGCCTTGTGATATTATAATAGCATTGGAACTCATTTAACGAAATTGTAACAAAGACTACTTCCCGATGCTTCCGAGATCTGCATCAAGAACACTCATTTCCCGGGATGATTAGAGATGAGAGGAGCAAGTTCATGATGACATCATTTTTGCAGAGTGTGTACGATTTAATTGTAGAAACGTCTACAAATTTGCCAGGGGATGTAAGGCGCGCGATTCAAGAGGCACAGGCACAAGAGGATGCTGCAACGCGTTCCGGCTTGTCCTTGAGCACAATCGCTCGGAACATCACCATGGCTGAGAAAAATGTGTCGCCGATATGTCAGGACACAGGCATGCCAACCTTTATTGTACATACACCCATTGGAGCGAATCAAATCCAAATGAAGAAAGACATTCGCGAAGCGATTAGCCGCGCAACGAAAGAGGGCAAGCTTCGTACGAATTCAGTTGATTCCTTAACAGGAGCGAACAGCGGAGATAACCTAGGACCAGGCACGCCGGTCATCCACTTCGAGCAGTGGGAACGTGAAGACATTGAAGTGAAGCTGATTCTCAAGGGCGGTGGATGTGAGAATAAGAACATTCAATACAGTCTCCCTGCGGAATTGGAGGGGCTCGGCAAGGCAGGCCGTGATCTGGACGGCATTCGCAAGTGTATCCTGCATGCTGTCTATCAGGCTCAAGGGCAGGGCTGCAGTGCAGGCTTCATCGGTGTTGGCATCGGTGGCGATCGAACGACTGGATATGATCTTGCGAAGCATCAACTGTTCCGCAAGGCGGATGATGTGAATCCTCATTCTGATTTGGCACAGCTTGAGCAGTATATTATGGAGAAAGCTAACGAACTAGGAATTGGAACGATGGGCTTCGGTGGTGAAGTTACCCTGCTTGGATGTAAAATTGGCGTGATGAACCGTCTACCAGCAAGCTTCTTCGTATCTGTTGCCTACAACTGCTGGGCATTCCGTCGTCAGGGCGTGCTTATCGACAGCAATTCGGGAGCTATCCGCGAATGGATATATGAGCGCGGAACAGAGGTTGCTATGGCAGCTTCACAGGAATCAGAGAACGCAGGACAAGTCGCAGCTGCCTCCGAGCAAGGAGGGAGTCGTCAAGTCGTGCTGGCTACTCCAATTACGGAGGAAGCGATTCGTTCCTTGCGTGTGGGCGATGTTGTCATTATAAATGGGGAGATGCACACTGGCCGTGACGCCCTTCATAAGTACTTGATGGATCATGATGCTCCGGTTGATTTGAATGGGGCAGTTATCTACCACTGCGGTCCTGTCATGCTGAAGGATGAGGAAGGCTGGCATGTCAAAGCTGCTGGTCCGACGACGAGTATTCGCGAAGAGCCTTACCAAGGTGATATTATGAAGAAATTCGGCATTCGTGCTGTTATTGGCAAAGGCGGGATGGGAGCGAAGACTCTGGCTGCCTTGCAGGAGCATGGCGGGGTGTACTTGAATGCAATTGGCGGTGCTGCGCAATATTATGCAGAGTGCATCAAGCGTGTAAACGGCGTTGACTATATGGAATTTGGTATTCCAGAAGCAATGTGGCATTTGGACGTAGAAGGATTTGCAGCAATTGTTACGATGGATTCCCATGGGAACAGCTTGCATGCAGATGTGGATCGGAGTTCGCTTGAGAAGCTGTCTCAGTTCAAGGCTCCGGTATTCTAATGAATCGAAAAATAAAGTTCGATCGTAATGTCGGTCTGATCGTGAACGATTGGTTCGAACGGTATATGTACTTGCTTATCCCCAGCTGCTTGGTGCTGGGGGTTCTTTGTAGTGAGCCATTGCTTCCGTTCGTGCCCTACGTTCCGTGGATGTTCGGACTTGTTACTTTCATTATGGGGCTAGGATGTGGACGCCGTGATGTGATGGGCGCCTTTCGGCAGCCGGTTCTATTCGCGGCCGTATTCATTCTGACGCATATCATCTCACCGATCGCAGCCTATGGGATAGGCACGCTTCTGTTCGGTGCAGGATCATCTTATACTGCTGGGCTCGTTCTGTTCACGATTATCCCGTTAGGGATATCTTCTGTGCTGTGGGTGGAGATGGCGAGAGAATCTGTCCCTCTGATGTTGGCTCTAGTGGTCATGGACTCACTGCTTAGCCCCATCGTTGTTCCCGCATCGCTGTCTGCGATGTTCGGGGCTACCATTGCATTCGATGTATGGGCGATGCTGCTTGATTTGCTGTGGATTATTGTGGTTCCAACCGCAGCAGGCATTTGCATATATGAATGGTCAGGAGGCAAGGCCAAGGCATCTGCTGCGCCCGTGCTTCTGCCTGCATCGAAGGCTGCATTTGTTGGTGTTGTACTCTTGAATGCAGCAGCGATTGGCCCCTATGTGCGGGCATGGGGGAGTGAGGCAATAGGGCTGTTCTTCGTCGTGCTGCTGCTCGTCGCCGTCTGTTATGCACTAGGCTGGGGATTGAGCTTTATGTTCAAGCGCAGCGGCACAGCAATTCAGGGGACGTTGGGCTTCGCTTCAGGGATGCGCAATATCTCGCTTGGTCTAGTGCTAGCGATGAGGTACTTCGGGCCGGAAACAGCTGTTGCTGTTGTGCTCGCCATATTAATTCAGCAGCCAGCGGCAACCGTTTATCATGCAATTTTACAAAAGATTAATAAACTTTCTGCTGGTCAAACGGAAAAGGGATAAGTAGGATTAATACGTAGACAGTAACAACAATGAATTGAAGCAGAGAGAAGGAGTAGAAGCATGTCACGTTTTCGCACAAGGTTGACCTTTGTGTTTGTCTTGCTTATCGGTATTTCAGTGCTAACAGCGGGCATTTATATGGCATCTACATTCAAGACGAGTCATATTCGGCAGCTTGAGCAAAATATGTCCCGGGAAATTATGCTCATCGAGCAGACCCTAGTTTGGAAGCAGGCAGACAACTTCGAAGAGATTGCCAGCTACTACACGGACTGGGCTCGCAAGCTGCATGATAGTGCTGACGCAAGGGTTACGTTCATACTGAAGGATGGAACCGTTGTCGGAGATTCTGACCGTCCAGTAGCTGAGTTGGATAATCACTTGGACAGAGAAGAGATCGCTGCTGCGAAGAAGGATGGATTAGGATCCAAAATTCGCTATAGTGACACCCTTCGGCAAAATATGCTGTATGTTGCTAGTCCTGTTCATACTCCAAACTTCGATGGCTACGTACGCTTAGCAATGAGTCTGGAAGATGTTGAGAGCAGTGTCCGTGAGTTGTGGGCTTATCTAGCGATTGGGCTTGCTTTATTGTTCCTTGTTGCAGCTATTGTCAGCTACCGAATCGCTTATAACATGACACGGCCAATTGAGAACATGACCCGCGTCGCGATGCGTATTGCGCAGATGGACTATCGGGCACGAACACAATCTGTCGGGAAAGATGAGATCGGGCAGCTTGGATCTGCGATTAATGCGATGGCTGATAGTCTGCAGATTCAGATGTCGCAAATTCGAGAGAAAGAAAGCCGCCTTCAGGCAGTGCTTGAGCATATGATTAATGGCATTGTTATGATTGATGCGCAGGGCCAAGTAGGCCTGTTGAATCGCAAGGCGGAGCATATATTAGGCATTAAGAGCACCGAGTGGATCGGGCGCACCTTCGAAGAGGTTCGAGCGCCTCTTGAGATGCAGCAAATGACTGCTGAGGTGCTGGAACGCAAAGTAGCGAGTCATGATGAGATTACACTGTATTATCCAGAAGAGCGTCTGCTTGATGTTAGTGTAGTACCTGTTTACTTCACAGACAATGAATGGGCAGGTGTATTGCTTGTCATGCAGGATGTATCTGCAATTCGGCGCCTTGAACGAATGAGGAGTGAATTTGTGGCTAATGTGTCCCATGAATTGAAGACACCGATCGCCGCGGTGAAGGGATTTGCGGAGACCTTAATGAATGGCGCGATGAATGACCCAGAGATAGCATCGTCATTCCTGCAGATCATCCATGATGAGAGTGAACGGTTGAATCGCTTAATTGGCGATATATTGGAGCTGTCTAAGATAGAGTCGAAGCGGGTGCCGCTGCAATATTCCCCAGTTCAGGTCGATCTATTCTTGGAGAAGACGGTGGAGATGCTCCAGAAGGAAGCTGATAAGAAGCGAATAGATGTCCTTCTGAGTACAGAACAAGATATGTATGTGGAGGCTGACGAGGATCGCTTCCGTCAAATTGTACTGAATCTCTTGTCGAATGCGATTAATTACACGCCAGAAGGCGGTCACGTAAAAATTGTGGCAATGTCGATTGAACATAGCGAGAACGGGGAAGCTGAGTGGATTCGTCTGACTATATCCGATACAGGCATCGGTATTCCGAAGAAGGATTTGCCGCGCATCTTTGAGCGCTTCTACCGTGTTGATAAGGCACGATCTCGCAGTTCCGGAGGAACTGGCCTAGGCTTGTCCATCGTGAAGCATCTCGTGGATGCTCATCATGGATTGATTCGCGTAGACAGTGAACTTGGCGTAGGTACGACGTTCACTATCGAATTGCCTGTCGTGCAAGATATTCAGATGTTATCGAATAGTGTAAAGTAAGCCAAGCAATGAGATCGGCTGGCTTTCATTAGTTTTCAACATTTTCAAAAAATGCTTGGTCAACATCACATGATATATGTTACGATAATGTTGAGAAACGATGAAGAAAGACGATTACGTATAATCGATTCGACTTTCGGAGGAAGATTATGTCAGAGATTAAAGTATTGGTAGTTGAAGATGAACCGACACTGGCGCGACTGCTGTCCTACAACCTGACTTTGGAAGGGTATGAGACAACGGTTGTCGATCATGGGACTCAGGGCTTGCAGATGGCGCTCCATCGCAAATTTGATCTTATTGTTCTTGATATTATGCTTCCGGGAATGAACGGTTTCGAAATATTGTCGCGAGTAAGACAGGCAGGGATTCGTACCCCCGTGATTGTTCTAACTGCTCGAAATGCAGAGGAAGAGGTCGTACAAGGTCTGAAATGTGGTGCTGATGACTATATTACGAAGCCATTCGGTGTTGCAGAGCTGTTGGCAAGAGTGGGAGCGGTGCTAAGACGGACATCTAGTGACGGAACAGGATTGACATTATCCGAAGAGTCTGATGACAAGATGATTGCACTTGGCGATCTGCGGATTTATCCAGAGAAGTATGAGGTTACGCTTCATAATGATCTCATTCCACTGCGGCCTAAGGAATTTGAAGTATTGTTATATTTAGTACAGCGCCCTGGAACAGTAGTAACACGAGACGACCTGATGAACGCCGTATGGGGGTTTGACTATATTGGCGGACAGCGGACAGTAGATGTGCATGTCAGCTCTCTTCGCAAGAAGCTTGAGATGAATCAACAATCTGTGCAGATTGATTCGATTCGTGGCGTGGGCTACAAGCTTGTCGTTCATAAGAAGCAGGGTGTGCTTCCATCTTAGGTTGCAAGAAAATTAGAATATGGAATCTTTAATATAGTAGGGCTGTCCCGTCACATCCGATGTGATTGTGGGACAGCCCTATTTGTCTTTTATTGATCTGATCAACCATCCAGTATTTACATTATCAATCATATAGATTATTATTAACCTATGTTATTAGTAACCTAATGAGGTGTTTTTCGATGTCGATCAAATATGCCATACTGGGGCTTCTGAGCTGGAAGCCGGCTTCCGGCTATGAATTGAAGAAGATTTTTGAGGACTCATCAGCGATGTATTGGTCCGGCAATAACAATCAAATCTATAAATCGCTTGTTCAGCTATTGGATGATGGTCTGGTTACCAACGAAATCAAGCATCAGGAAAGTTCTCCATCCAAAAAAATTTACAGCATTACAGATGAGGGAATGCGCCGATTAAAAGAATGGGTGCTTGAAGAACCTGAACTTCCTGAGCTTAAGAACACGTTTCTCATCCAATTGGCGTGGGCGGATCAACTGAGCGACGAGGAATTATACGATCTGCTGGATCGGTATGAGGACAAGATCAACCTGCAGCTCGTCTATCAGCAAGAAAAAATGAATCGCGGACTCCCAGAGCCGAATCGAAATGAGCGGGAAGCCTTTTTGTGGAATAAAATTTCTGAAAATCTGCTGTCCAGCTATCGCAATGAACTGAAATGGGTGCAGGGAATTCGCATGGAGCTTAAGGAAAGAAATCAAATGAAGGAGAGAATGACTATGAACTATAAACTCGTCGAAAACGAAATGAAGCCATATCTCGAATTGATGGCAAGCGACACGCCGCTAAGTACGGAGCAGGATGCTGCAGATTTGATTGCATTGTGCAAGGAACATGATGTTGAGTTGCTTCTGGTACACGGGGAAGCTCTTGCTGGGGAGTTCTTTAGTCTTAGAACGGGCGTAGCGGGAAGAATGATTCAAAAATTTACGAACTATCATGTGAAGACGGCTGTCATCATTCCCGATCCATCGTTAAATAGAGGCCGCTTTAAGGAAATGGTGGGAGAATCCAATCGCAGCAATCATTTCGGGGTTTTTGAAACGCGAGCAGATGCGGAGAACTGGCTTATTCAGTAACGGTTAATCGACGTTAAGAGAAAGTAAGAGAAACGAATATGTAATTTCCAGAATGGCGGGGATGTAAGTCGCAATTTTGACGAGGCCTTGCTGTATACGATACCTGGTATCGTACGGCATGATGAAGCAACGCCTCAAGAGCAGGATGTTCGAAGGCTGTTTTCTTGTAGTGGATCACTACAAGAAAACAGCTTTTTTTATATTGAATGGTGTATAAGTGTAGGAGAGAAGGTTCCTTTAGGAAAAATTTAGGTTGAAATTGATTGACAATTTATACCTCCAATCATATTATACGAGTAAATAAAACTGACGGAGTAAATTTAATAAGGATGTGTAATAAAATGAAACAGAAGCAGATGATGACGCTGGTGCATTATGATCAGCTGAAGCAATTGAGTGATCCCCTTCGCTGCCGCATCGTAAGCCTCCTTATTCCGAAGTCGTATACCGGGCAGCAATTGTCACAGGAACTCGAAATTCCGCGGGCCAAAATTCACTATCATTTGAATGAGCTGGAGAAGCATGAGTTGATCGCAGTGGCAAAAAACGGAGGTTAAAAAACGG
>NZ_JMDX01000148.1:0-15544 GCF_000935845.1 Paenibacillus sp. E194 | reverse complement strand
AGTATTAGGGATATGGCACCAGAGAAATTTTACAACCAGAATCAAGTGGAAGCGATTCCAATTAAAATGGTTCGTGTCTAAACGATAATGAATGAAAAAGAAAGAATTAGTTTCTATGTGTCCAAATTTATGGGGTTAATCCGGTAGTACTGCTTTAAGGCATAACAATACGTCTTAAGCGTGTTCCTGCTTTTACTTGTATGATCAAGATATTTCAGATATTTCAAAACGGGTATCACAGGATATCCTTTGTGATCCACTAGTATGTATCTCTTAATGTTGCCTTCTAAAAGGACTTCCTGTACTTTCATTCCATCCACCACTCAACAAATGTTCTGTATCTCTGTTTATCATGTTATACATATTAAACCTTCTTATCAATGACTATATAAGGCCTCTAATATAAAAGAAATAGAGGATATATGCTCTTATATTGAACATAATACCCTCTAATAATTATAGTGTATTTAACCTAAGGCCTGCCTCTTATTTTACTTTTGAAACGTAATGGTCTCACTTACACTGCCCAGCTTCACGCTCGTCTCGCTCGGTTTTGTCTCGGCAATGATCTTACCGTTACGGAAAGAATATCGTACCGCAGCCTGCTTGCGAATGGCCTCATACTCATTTTCCGCATTCAATACGATAAAATTGGCTGGCTTGCCTGCCTCAATCCCGTATTTATCCTCAATTTGCAGCGTCGTCGCGCTGTTCTTCGTAATCATATCGATGCTGTTCACGATCTGCTCATAGCCCATAAGCTGTGAAGCATGAATCCCCATATGCAGAACTTGAAGCATATTGCCTGTCCCAAGCGGATACCATGGGTCAAAAATATCATCATGACCAAAACACACATTAAGTCCTGCTTCTTGAAGCTCTTTGACCCGTGTTAAGCCTCTACGCTTCGGATACGTATCAAAACGTCCTTGCAAATGAATGTTCACAAGTGGGTTGGATACAAAATTGATCTCCGACATCTTCAGCAGACGGAACAGCTTGTACGCATATGCATCATTATAGGAACCCATCGCCGTAGTATGGCTGGCCGTTGTACGTGCACCGATGCCGCGTTCGTAAGCCTCCTTGGCTACTACCTCAACGAATCTGGACTGCTCATCGTCAATCTCATCGCAGTGGATATCGACGAGACGATTATATTTTTCCGCCAGATCAAATGCGATTCTCATCGAATCTACGCCATACTCGCGTGTAAACTCAAAGTGCGGAATGCCGCCAACTACATCGGCCCCCATTTTCATCGCTTCTTCAAGCAGTTCTACTCCATTCGGATAGGAGAGAATCCCTTCCTGCGGAAACGCAACAAGCTGAAGATCCACATAAGGAGACATCTCCTCCTTCACTTCCAGCAGCGCCTTAAGCGCTACTAGCGTAGGGTCTGTCACGTCCACATGGGTTCTCACATGCTGGATGCCCTGAGCGATTTGCCACTTAAGCGCAGTCTTCGCTCTCGTTTTGACGTCCTCTATTGAAAGAGTTTCCTTCCGCTGTGACCAGCGCTGGATGCCTTCAAATAGCGTACCGCTCTGATTCCACTCCGGCTCCCCTGCTGTTAAGGTTGTGTCCAAATGAATATGCGGCTCAATAAAAGGAGGTAGCACCAAGCTCCCTTTTACATCAATGACCTCATGTCCTTCTGTGGGAAGCGAACTTTGGGTAATCGTCTTGAATGCTCCATCTACAATCTCGATATTCCATAAACCTTCGCGACCTCTAAGCTTCGCTTGTTGAATAATCACTGCTCATTCCCCTTTTCTCGTTTGCGTTAAACTGTTTTTCCGGGAAACACTTCATACCTATAACATACAGCACGGCTGTACCAATCAAGCCATTAATAGGCGGGATGCCAGGGACGAACTGAGCAATCAGAATACCACCGATCCATGCCAATATCGCAATCCAGTTCACGGATTTGAAGCTCATTTCTTCGAATTTCTTATAGGAGCCGCGATGCAGGATATAGAAGTCCGCTAGCAGAATCGCGCCAATCGACGGCAAAATTGAACCAAGTACCGTCAAGAAGCCTACGAAGTTATTGTACAACCACATCGCCATGATCGTACCTACTGCTCCATTAAAGACAACAATGATATTCTTAGGCAGCTTCGTAATATTGGCGAAGCCCAGACTGGATGCATACAGCGCATTTTCATTCGTCGTCCAAATATTTAACCCTAGCACAATGATAGCCGGCATAATCAAACCTTGCAAAAACATAACATCTGAGATATCCGCTTTTCCATATACAATCGCGCCTACTGCTCCAAATAGAAACATCAACGAGTTTCCAAGGAAGAAGGCAATGACTGTCGATACAACCGCTGAACGAGTTGTTTTTGCAAATCGTGCAAAATCCGGTGTTAGCGTACCACCACTGATGAAAGATCCGATACAGACGGTCAATGCGGTAGCAAGACCCATCATTTCCTTCGGCTGATAATTCATTAATCCTTGCAATCCACCTGCTGTTGAAGTCGCATCAATGACCGAATAGCTTCCTAATATCGCAATCGACGGTACAGCTACGATGCCGAGTATCGCCAATGCTTTAATTCCATAGATCGCGGTCACCGTCATTAGGATTCCTGCAATCGCAATCAAGACATACACGTTCATTCCCGTTACTTTCTGAACCGGAACTGCGAACATCGCTACCCCTACACCAAACCAGCCTACCTGCGTAAAGCCTAGCAATCCTGAAGATAAATAGGAACCTTTCGTGCCAAACGCATATTTCGTCAGCAAGTGAGTCGATAAACCCGTCTTTGCCGCAATATACGCAAGCGCTCCTGTATAAACGCCCAAGATCAAATTCCCTGCCAGTACAATTCCGATAAAAGCGCTGAACGTTAAGCCATTCCCTAACGCTCCGCCTGACCACATGCTTGCCGAGAAGAACGTAAATCCGAGCATCACGGCGAGTATTTTCCAAAATCCATTCCGATGTGCTTGTGGTACAGGTTGCAACGAGAATTCCAAGTCTACTTTTTCCATTATCCATCCTCCAGATCGTCTAGATACCGAGTATGCTCAAGCAGATGGAACAGGCGGGAATGATCGATGGCTTTCAGGAGCAATAAAAAAGGCTTATTGCCCAGTTGCCCTGACAATAAGCCGTTTACGATCACAGGTAAACAATAGGTACACGCGCATATACACACGTATCCCTATAAAGATCATACATTCCGCTGTCCTTGTCAGCCTCACGGGACTGAATTAAAGGTATCTTATTAAATTGTCACTATTATAAATCGATATATCGATATCAACAAGTGCAAATATTGGTATTTACGAATCCAAACTGTTCATTTCACGGATTCATCAAAGGATTGTCCCGTCACTAAGTCATAGATTTTGCGAATTTTTTCGTCCAGCAAATCCAGATGCACGATCCTCGCTTCACGGATATATTCCTTCCCCTCTACGTAAAGCAATAAAACGGGCGCGGTGAAGACAGAAAAACTCCCGGCAACCGCCGGAACTTCTTGTGCATTGATCGTCCCCGGTTGGATATCCGGGTATTTCGTCAATAATTTCTGTACCTGCGGCTGCAATCCATGACACACACTGCAGCCTGTCATGCTGATATAGAGAAACGCTAATCGATGGCTCCTTATAAATTCATTCGCTGATTCGACACTCATTAATTGCTCAAATTCTCTCATGGGTACCTCCAAGTATGAGAATCTATTATGTTCCACAAGAGATGGGATATATCCCCCTACTTATGATACGGTTCTACGTAATATCTATAGTACAAATATAAGGGCACCCATTTGGGTACCCTTTATAGTTGACAGAGTTCAAGATGGCAAATTGCAACTGTGTAAATCCACAATTCACCAACTTAAGGCATTAATCCAAACTTCAGCGTATGAAAGTTTTCCCTCTCAATCCAACTGATCGTCCAACATAGCGTCAATGACCTTCAATATCCTCTTTTGCTCATTTAGACTTCTGCTTCGGAGCCTATCCACAATTTCTGCAAGTGTAGAATCGTTCCCCTCTCCACTCACAGGTTGGATGTAACTAAAGAACTCCACCATCGAGAGGTTGAGCGCACTCGTAATTCTAGCCAGTACTACGACGGAACATACCTTCTCAGAACGTTCCAACTTGCCAATATAAGTCTCGTGTAGCTCAGCCTTACTTGCAAGTTCCTCCTGGCTTAGTCCACGTAGTTTCCGAAAGTGTCGAATGCCTTCCCCTACCATCTTCATAAAATCACTCACAGCAATCACCCTAAGCAAACCATAGACCAGCCATTTGCGCACTCCAAGATACTATAGGGTTTATTTCATTAATATATACCCTATAGGGATTTATTTTTGATATAATAAGATTG
This sequence comes from Paenibacillus sp. E194, assembly GCF_000935845.1. Lineage (NCBI taxonomy): Bacteria > Bacillati > Bacillota > Bacilli > Caryophanales > Paenibacillaceae > Paenibacillus > Paenibacillus sp. E194. Next base: position 11,178 of record NZ_JMDX01000148.1, on the reverse strand, counting down.
CCCTGTTTTAAAAAAAATAAACTAAAAGGCATAATAAGAACGCTACTTAGAACTTTACAAACTTAATCATCTCAACAAGTCCCCGTATCGAATCGGATATATGATATATGATATATAAACAAGGAAGGAATGAGTCCTATTAGAGTGCAATGCATATTCCCCGACAGCTCAACTGCGGATGTCTATGTTTCCGAAATTGGAGAATTTCTTCGTCTCACAAAATTAGTAAATGGGATAACAATGGAAGGAATCAATTATAATGTAGTTCATACAGAGCTAATTGTAGAAAAAGAAACTTTCTATATTTCAGTGCTATTGAAGCATAGGCATGTACAATAACAAGCTCAACCTGGGGCATGTCAAAGGGCAAGGAAGCTTGCATTTGGTCGTAAAATAGCTTCCGGATACCATCCGTGCCGTACAGTTACGAACGTTTACACAACCGATTTCAATGTTACACCCTCATTAGAAGTAGTTGTCCCAAGGTGGCGTTCGTTCCAAGAATATACGCTGGGAAAACTGAAGATCAGTTTGGCTCCAATTTCTATGCATTCTTTGCTTCTTGTTTTATCTAGAAAGGACCCTTTTAACACAAAGATGATCTTTTCCAGCTAATCTCTGGCTTCATTGAGTCACTTCTGGTTAATCTATACGAGGTATCCGCTGGAATTCTTGTCTCATTAAGCATCATTGTTCCTTTATTTTTCGGCTTGATAAGATTGTCACAACCCCATTTTCCACCGTCAATTATGGTAGAGTTCTCCATTTCCTATACTTTCTTACCACAAAATGGTCTACACGCTGTATCTTTCTTGTTATTAAGATATGTGGACAAACTCTGATTGATAAAGATAGAGCTCCTAATGATTGCGAACATTTTATCCATAGCCTTTAACTTTTAGAAGCTTTATGCCGAAAATTAATTTGGGGGTCGAATTCAGATACCAACAAAACAGATGACTGTCTAACAAAGGTTTTTTATGTCGTATCTAGAATACTATATTTTGTTTAGTAGACCATTACCCAATATAAGAAAGGGAGCCTAAACTATGGGGGAAGGAAAGAAGAAAACCGCAATATCCTTTTTCTCGAAAACCTTAATGTTCTCTATTTCGGGAATCGTTCTAGCCTGTATGATCATGTCAGTGATTAGTTACGCGATTATGAGTCGTGCGCTTACTGGCAGTTTGGAAGAGCAGGCAACAGGGGTTGCGACATTATGGAAGAATAGATTTGAAGTAGAAGACTTGAAAAGAGGGAAGACAAGTCTTTCTTCAGATTCAACAATTCAGAAAAAGCTTGTGTCCTTACTGGATGAATTGTCAAATGGAAATGCGAATGTAGCGCAAGGGTTCATATTCGAGCCGGATCTCGTGGATGCTACAAAGACGAGGATCATATCTAACCCTACTCATTTATTAAAAGTGGGACTTAAACCTGGAGAATTATTTGATCAGCCGACTGATATGGTTAAGGCATTCCAAACATTGAAGCAAACGAAGTCGATAGTAATCCCCCCTATTTACAATGATGATATTGGATCATGGCTCACTGTATTAGTTCCAGTCCTCGATCAACAGCAACAACTCGTGGCCGTATTTGGGATTGACGTGAATGCATCGATAATTTCAGAACAACAGCATAATTTGATTTGGTCTTTAGTGATCGCTTCACTGTTGTTTTTGGCTGTTGGGGTCATCATACAAATTTTTGGTCTAAAAAGGTTGTTACGTCCTATCAAAGAGTTAATTAGTGGTATTGGAAAGATCAGCAAAGGTGACCTCACACAGAAGGTGGTTGTCCACTCCAATGATGAACTAGGACAATTATGTGAGAGCTTCAATGAGATGGTTCAATCGTTACATAGTACCTTGGAGCAAGTACAAGTAACTGTCGAACAAGTGGCGAGTTCCTCAGAACAATTATCAGTTAGCGCCGAAGATTCAACAAAGGCGTCTACGGAAACAGCTACTATCGTCCAGGATCTGGCGACCGGAACGGAAGTACAGGCAGGGAATATTAATCAAACGAATCGTTCTATAAACGATATATCGACAAAAGTAGGACAAATCGAATCCAATTCCCGGGCGGTCATGGATAAGGTATTTATTGCGACTAACCTTGCAACGGAAGGAAATCAAGCGATTGATATGGTTGTTAGACAGATGAATTCTATCAGTTCTACAGTGAACCAATCTGCTGAGTCCATGAAATACTTAGTAGATAATGCCCTTCACATAGGGCGAATTGTAGAAGTCATCAATACAATCGCTAATCAGACGAATTTGTTAGCCCTGAATGCTTCTATAGAAGCTGCCCGCGCTGGAGAACATGGACGTGGCTTTGCTGTAGTTGCAGGTGAAGTGAGAAAGTTAGCTGAACAGTCTTCCAACTCGGCGAAGCAGATTACGTCCTATGTGGAGAGTATCCAAGAAGGAATTGAAAACGCTGTTCAGTCTATGGAGCATGGTACAAGAGAGGTTAATGAGGGCCTCCATCTGGTGAACCAAGCGGGAACATCGTTTAATGAAATTCGCGATGCGGTTGATGAAGTGTCGCTGAATATCCAAGTTGTTCCTACTGCTCTAGAACAAATGACATCTCGTATTGCCGAGGTTCTATCATCGATGAATCAAATTTTGGCCGTCACCAATGAGGCGGTAGGCGGAACACAGAATATTGCTGCCTCAACGGAGCAACAGTTAGCTTCTATGCAGGAGGTTACTTCTTCTGCAAATGTACTGTCCAGCATGGCAGAAGAACTCCAAGAGAAAATAAGGCAGTTTAAGTTGTAACAGGAGCAGAATGCTTGATTAGCGGTCTGACTTGAACAGACAAAAGGAGGCTGTCCCAAAAGTAGATCAATCTACTTGAGGGATGGCCTCTTTGATTAGCATAATCTGCCGAATTGAACAAATTACCATTCATAAAAATTCTCTTCGATCATTTCCTCGAATGAATTGGCTAATAACTTGATCTCCTTTTAATCAGTAATCGCGAGCTGCATCGAACCAGCGCCCGGACATCTCCTCCGTTATAGGCTGGTCAATCTGGTGATCGGACTGGCTGAGTTGCCATACTGCTTCGCCAAGGTCTTCTCTTTCGGTGGTTTCGATACCTTTGAGGGTATTGAAGCGCACGGTGAAAGCAGTAATGGCTGCCTCGGCATCGGCAAAGCTGCGGGCCTGGGCCAAGGATGCCTGTGCAGCATTGTAAGCTTCGTTAGCCAGTTTGGCCAGACGTTTAGGCCAAGACGAGAACGGGCGGCCATATTCGCTCTCCCACCACTCAGGCTTTCGCAATTGGCTCACTGAAGCATAGCCGGCCCATGGGCGTGTCTTGGCGCGTGTTTTCACTTGCTGCCTTAAGCGTTTGCCCGCGGCCTCTTCCACATTGTAGGCGATAAATCCTTCAAGCAACGGCCACGTGTCCAAGGAGGGCATGTCCTCCAAATCAGGCATGAAGCGCAGCTCCAGATTCGTTAACCGGTCATGACGAGCCAACAAGTCCATGTCACAGAAGTTCCCCCACAAACTCAGTGAGTCAAGGTTTGGAAAGCGGTCTAGACAGTCCAGCGAGATGGGCTGTCCCAACGGCGCGTTTCGCAGCGTCAGACTCGTCACTTGGTGCAATTCACCGAGGTCGGGCAGTGTGAAAGGAGGATCATTCTTGCGTCGGCTGGTGCGCGGCGCTAGTGTCAGAGAATACGGCATATCGCCAGTGGCCGATAAGCGTAATAGATCGCCGGACACGTTCAGGCGGAAAGATCCCTTCGGAAGCTTCAAGCTCAGACGCCCTCCGGACTGGCTCAGCTCGATATGTAAGCTATGCATAACGGACTTGCTGGCGTCCACCTCCATATCTGCAGACAGAATGGGGGGCCCACGTCATCTCTTCAATAGGACGTGTCTGCGCCCAGTCCAAGAAGCCCGCATCACTGCCTGAATAGTACAAAAATCGCGGCCAGGGCGAGCCCGCTGGCGTAGCAAAGGCATCAAATACGGTCCAATCGATGCGCGCGTCTGGCGCGACGTGAAGATCCACCCTTTTCCCCAATTCCGGCGGTCCGATTGATAGGCTGCCCACACCGGGCCGAGTGACAAGCGTATGGCTGCGAGGGCCCGTCAGGTCAATGGGATAACGACCATCTTCTGTAACAGAATCAGAAGAGTGAGCTTGGTTATGAATTGGCATTTCCGTCGTCCTTTCTTCTACCATTGATTACATGAGAACTTTGGTCTCTTGAGCTTCATTTTACCTAGTATTTTGGGGTACCCCTACACTTAGCTCTCTAAATCCTTCAATTATAGTAGCCCCCTATATACCATGTTCTTATCTTCATTATAGTGATCGCTTGTCCTGAATCCACCTACCTTTTACCTGAATTACGGAAATAATGGGAGGGGCAGAAAAGGCAATTCAAAAACCGGGATTATCTTCTGCAGATTGACAAAACGGTTCATAAAATCAATCTGCTCTTGTTTTTCATGTACCGTTCTCCCTCTTTGCGTCCTTCCAAGGTACCTGCGCATTGGACAAGAACTTATATCCCTAAATCAAAAAGTCCGCTGGTTATGCGGACTTTTATGCTAGAAATCTATTTATTCTTCAATTCAATTTTAAATACATCACTCGCTTTTCCGCCAAAAACGATCATCCCACTTTCAGGCAGTACTACCGAATGATTATTAGTTACCTTTGAGACGTTTACAGACATTCCATTCTTGTCGTAAACGGCAAATCCCCCACTTACCGGAGTCTTAACGTTCATAACTCGATTGGCTGATTTATCATCAATTTTATACCATCTAACCTGACCATTAGCTGGTATGATGCTGGTTGAATCCTTCCCTTCATAAATGGGTTGAATAGCATCTTCATCGATATAAGAGAATCCATCAATCTTTAAATACTCCGTATGTCCTTCTTTATAAAAGTTGAGATCAAATACATCTCTTCCGGCCATAATCGGAATTTGGATAGCATTTACTGCTTGATTCTCATTAACAATTTTAGTCCCATTTGCGTATCCATGATCCATATCAACGGATATTGTCTTTGATATCATTGGCGTGGCCAGATAAAATACAGAAGTTATCTTTTCATCCACCCTATAATAACTTTTTCCATTTCTATTTTCCCATACCTTTTTAGTTGTTTGTTGGAGTGGATTGGAGTCCAGCTTTTGATAAGCATAGAGCACCATCATGGACTGACCTAATCCTTGGTTATTCGTATAGGCGTTAAGCTTCACATATGTTCTTCCATTTGTTTGTTTGTCAAAGCTTACTGTTGCACTGCCATCTTTGCTTTTGAATTGTCCATCGCCCGTATACACATATGTTTGTGCGGGTATCAACCCTCCGGATTGTGCAGGTAAATCAATCTCTCCGTTCTTAATCTCTATATTTATGGTTGAATCCCTAGTACCATACAATCCAGCATAAGAAAGCATTTCAGACGGCATGTTCACCTTCAAGGAAGGTTTAAATGTTTTCTCGGGTAGAATTTCCTTAATATGCCCCTTGTCTTTTAAGTAATCTAATAAAACTTTCGTTTCAAATGCAAGATTGAATACGGAAGACCCTCCTGAAGAAAGCACAGCCATAGAAATATTATGTTCTGGTATTGTAATTAAGGAACCGTGATAAGTAGCAACGTCTCCACCTTTGGATAATGCCGTTATTCCGTAATCATCAAACTCTGTCAAGCGAACAGTGTCCCAACCAAGACCATAGTTAAAGGCGTTCGCTTTTTCTGAAACCCATATTCCTCTTTTATATTCAGGACTTTGCATGGCTTTGGCTGATTGTTTAGATAGAACATCCGCTCGATTACCTATTAACATATCTGCAAACTTAGTTAAGTCTTCTGCAGTTGAGTAGAGCCCGCCTGACCCAAGGGTGTTAGCATTCTCAATGGGTAAAGCCTGATCCATCGTAGGGAAGTAAGCTTTGGCTACCCTTTCTCTATCAAATTGATCAAGTGGTGTTTTCGTTGAGCTTAAATTCAGAGGCGTGCTCACATATTTCGCAAGGAATTCGGTATAGCTCATACCGCTCACTCGTTCAATCATGATTTCAAGCAGATCAAACCCATCGTTTACATAAACGGAGAATTCACCTGGATTTGAATTTAAATGTTCCGATTGTAACTTGTTCAATAATTCATCGTGGACTATTGTATCATTGTCATCGAATAAAGAACTATTCGGAAGGTGAGTACCGTAAAGCCCTGACGAATGATTCATTAACATACGAGGTGTAATTTTTTTATATCTTTCATCTGCCATTTTGAAGTCTTTGATATACGTTGTAAGTGGCTTATCAATATCAATTTTATTAGCATCAGCTAGTATCATCGCTGCAGCAGACACATGCATTTTACTTATCGAACCTATACCAAACATGGTGTCTTTGGTGATCGGAGTTTTGGAAGCTTTATCGTTTATACCGACGTTATCTGATAAAACAATGGATCCCTTATCCATAATGGCATACTGCACACCACTTGCACCAGAGACGGAAAGAAGCTTCGAAGCCAGCACCTGTGCCCTATCTTTTACAGTAGCCGGATTCGTTTGAGCAAAAGCAGGGGTGACCGGAATGGCAATAAGCAAAGCGGCCATTCCTATAGAAACCATTCTCTTCATTATTCATTCCTCCTCGTAGTATCCTTCCAGATTGTACATACTGAATTCATCATACACGGAAGAAGGCTGCTGTAATAAAAAACGCCCTGAAACGAAAAAAACAATCCCTAAACAACATATTGTCTAAGGATTGTTCGTTTAAAACGGCAGGAGGACCATATTATTAAATACTTTATGTTTCGTTTCAATGGTCATATGACCACCGTACTTGTCGCAGATTCTAGCGATATTCGTTAATCCAATACCATGAAATTCAGGAGATGGTTTTTGGCTATGTAAGTGGGCAACTTCATTCTCCATATGATTCAAGATGTGAATGAGTAAGCTAGACTCGGTAGAATGTATTTTTATAAGAATGTACCTATCTTCTGCAATCGTTAACTTTTTAGAAGCTTCTATTGCGTTATCTAGCATATTTCCAATGACAACACATAAGTCATAACGGTCTATATGGATTTCTTGCGACCATAAATTAAGCTTTGTATCTATTCTAATGCCATTGGCTTGTCCAATATTAAGCGTATTTGTAATAAGAGCATCTATCACCAGATTCCCCGTATTAACCCGCTGATACGCCCCTTCGACTTTATTTAAGGTTGTCTTAATATGTTCCATTGCAGCTGCTAACTCATTTCGCTTAATACATTCTTCAATATATAAAAACTGTTGATTCGTATCATGAATGATTCTTTTAATGGATTTGAAGCTGTGAACGACCTTTTCGTAATTCGCATCTTGATAATCCATTTGATGTTGCAGCTGAGTACGTTCTTGCATGAATTTATATTTATCAATAATCGAATCAAAAATATAGACAATCATAACATTTAAGAAAAGAAAGCCAATAGCGGAAATGAAATAATAGACGGTCTTATGATTTAGAATATATAGGTGATATATACTCATAAGTGGAATAGCCGAAATTAATACGTAGTAACGATAATGCAAAGAGTAACTACTATGTCTTGCAAGTGGTCGTATGATCTGAATGATGGCAAACATGATGATGAAAGAGAGTAAAATAGCTTTCATGTAGACAATTTTATTAGTTTCATTTACAGGATCAAAGCTAAACTCAATTGAATCTAGAGTATAAAAAATATAAAGGGATATACAAGTAACGAGAGACATTAAAACACTGTAAAGCATAGAGAAAAGGATCTTCGTTTTCATTTCTACTTGATAAGATTGTACGATACTAAATATCATGAGCAAGGCTAGAATCGAAGATAAACTTGGTGAAGCGGGAATAACAAGATATAGGAAATCGAGCAGCCCAAAGATAATGAAATAAATGAATCGGTTATGTTTTTTAGCTGATTTACCAAAAACCGAGTTGAAGAAAAATTAAGTTGAACGCCCATCACAAGTACAATGATAAAGACAACAAGTAAATTATTTTGAATCATATTATTCGATCTTCCTAATCATATATTTGGTATAAACATCTTTAACCTCTTTGATTTTAGAACGGCCTATGGGTAATTCCAACCCATTGGACATGAGAACAACTCCGCTAGCAAACTTTCTCACATGAAGTAGATTAATGATAATGGAACGGTGAATTTGCAGGAAGTTACTGTCTTTTAAAGCTAAAGCATAATCTGCAATAATTCCTTTGCTTTCATAGGTTTGATCAGCAGTAATAAAATGTAGTTTGCTCTTTATCGTTAAGCTTTTGGCAGCTTCTATACTAATGAGGTCATCATATTTAATCATGATTGATTCATAGGCTGACTTGATGACCATAAACTTTTTATCAAGTGTTTGAAAGTATTGGCATAGTTTGATGATTTTCTCCTCCAAGATCGAGGGGGCGACAGGTTTTATTAAATACTGGAATGTCATAACGTCAAAACTTTCTACCATATATTCAGGGTAGCTTGTCAGAAAAATAATTTGTTCATCCAAGTTATGTAACGCTCTTATTCTACGGGCTGTCTGAATCCCATTCAGCCCACCCATTTCGACATCCAAAATTAAAATATGGAACGGGGGTCCTTTGGACTCATAATGAGACACCAATTGCTCTCCCGAGCCGAATAATTCGATTTCAAATTCTATATTTGTCTTTATCGACAAAGTAATCAGGAGGCTTTTAACAAGCTCTCTTTGTTTCTCCTCATCATCGCAAATAGCCACTCTATACATAAATGATACACTCCTCGACCATTTGAATTTTATAGTAATAGATTTTAGACGAAATGCAGATTTGAATCCCTTAAATCACTTCTAACCCGACAACAACTTTATTCCACTAAACCAAAAAAAGCCGCGATTTACGCGGCTCTTAATGAGATAAATTAAAACGTATTGTATACCTCTTCACATTCTTCCGCAGTCGGTTCATAGAAACAGTGCTTCTTCCATCGTCCTGCGAGTGGCTGATTATACCAAGTGTCCGGGCATGGCCCGGGATTTTCGAACGTTCCTGGACGGAAATACCATAGGGAGAATTTGGCTGGCCAACTCCGCTCCCCATTCACAGCCCGTCGCGCCAGACGGCGTTCCCTCTCTCTTGCGTTTTGATAGTACAAACCATGTTGCAACGCTTCGAATGCATGCGGCTGGTTGATCATTTGAGGAATTGTCCGTATGCCTTTAAAATCAGAGCAATTCGCTCTTACTCGGTTAATGCCAACATTTCCAACAAGGAGCATGCCCTGTTCGCCTTCGGTCTCAGCTTCAGCTCGAAGCAATCTTGCCAACATATCAATATCCTGTTGCCTGGCTTTTACGACTGCCATTTGCTCACCTCTTTAGATTTCTCTAGACTCATCATATTGTAGGCGAAGCGGAAGTGTTACTCTGGCAAAAATAAAGAGCAATATTATCAACGGCCCCGCCACTTTTCGACCGCCATGCGAAAAAATTCAGGGCACCTTGAGATCGGTGCCCTGAATTACATAGGAACTTAATTTATGATAACGTCATTGCACAATACAAATTTGCTTAAGTCATTCTGCAATCGCTTTGACATATCCCTTAACTCTTTGGCGGAAATTTGGATTTTCTCCGCGGAAACTAGTTGTTCTGCTGTACCTGCAGCCATTATCTCAGCTTCATTGGATGTACGATGAGAAATATCGGATACATCTGCAATAGAAGCCGCTACTTCCTCCATTCCAGCTGACATTTCCTCAGTGGTTGCGGATACATCCTGAATTTGTTCACTTACAAGCTTAACCTCACTAAGAATGCAATCAATGGTCTCCTTCGTTCGTTCAATAGATTCCATACCCATATTTGTCTCGGTTTGTATCGAATCCATAGCAGATACCGTTTCTCCGACAAGAGATCGAATATCAATCAATAAGTCAGAAATAGATTTCCCAGAGCTTGATGTTTCTTCAGCAAGCTCTCCTATCTCTTGTGCAACTACGCTAAATCCACGACCATGCTCTCCCGCGCGTGCAGCTTCAATATTTGCATTTAAGGCAAGCAGCTTTGTTTGCTTTGCAATTTCCATAATTGACTTTATAATTTGACTTATACGGACTGAATGCTCATCAAGCTTAGCTACAATCTGGGCAGAATCAGCCTGAGTCTTCTTAATACTCTCCATTTGATCCATGGTTTCTATCAGTTGCTGATTCCCAATTGCTGCATTCTCACTTGCACGAATGGCAACCGCAGCAACCTCAGATGCCGCTTCCGCAACTCGTGTAATCCCAATCGCCATCTCATTCATTGCAGATGACGCTTCCACTGTCGTTCTCTTTTGTGAAGCTGTCCCATCCGATACTTTCTGCACAGAATCGGCAACTTTCTTCATATCCTGTATAGATTGATCTGAGATTCCAGTTAGTTGCTGGGAGGATTGAAATGTTGTTAAGGAAATTTGCTGATTTAAGCTAAGCACTCGATTCATCGATCTTTGCATTTCATTAAAGGCCGCACCTACAAGCTGCAGCTCATCCTTCGTATTCAGTACAATGTCTTGGGAGAAATCCCCCTTCGCCATCGACTCCGCTCTTTGCTTTAAGATACTCACTGTATCCATAACACTCCTAAAGAATGCTACATAAAATATGACTACTAATAGTAAGACTACCACCATAATCAATAATGTTACATTGCGCTCAGCAGTATAGTCACCGATACGTTTCTGAAGAATATGATTTAATTCCATTGTGGCAAGTTTGAATACCTCATCCGCTGTTGTGATCGCAACCGTCCCTTGAGTGAAAAAGGTATCCGGATTCATGCTCATCTCTTGCTTATGTATAATTTCTTGTTCAAGTAAAATGAGATAGTTTTGAATATTTTGTGCAACCTGCCCTCCCTTCTCAACTAGATTCACATTAATGGTACTCTGAGATTCCGCAATTTTGGAAAGGGATTTATTTAGACTGACAAGAGCAGTCTTACTCTCATATTCTTTCAGGAGTAGCTGGATTTTCAACTCATCCGTTAGTGTTCTCGATGCAAGAATACCATTGCCAGTTCCCCGAATAAAAGCGGAGTTTTCGATCAATGCAGGCAGTTCCTGAACGACCAATCTCATCAAATAGTATGAATTAATT
>NZ_JMDX01000147.1:0-15722 GCF_000935845.1 Paenibacillus sp. E194 | reverse complement strand
CGTTGGGAATTCATAATTTTTAGGCATTGAACTGATGGCAAGAGCGATATACGTAAGGAGAAGGTTGACTCTTTTATTCTAGATTGGAGTGAAGTATTGTGGAAGCAGTTCATTTTGGAGCATGAGGCGCTAAAGAGTTTTCAAATTTGGAGAAGATGGACAATCGAAGCATTGGAAAATGCAGACGCTGGAATTGTCGATACAATTCCAACCGGCTGCAATAATTCAATACGCTGGCATGCGGGTCACCTTGCTGTGGCATGGGATAGGGGGATTTTCCAGAATGTATTTAGGGAGAAGCGGTTGCCAGAACATTATGCGAGCTATTTTGCCAATGGAACAAGTCCTTCGCAATGGGATGGGGATGCTCCTGCTCTGGCGGAGATCATTACTCATTTGGAAGAGCAGTGTCTTGTGATCTGTGAACGCATGGCCGGTAAGTGGGATCAAGACTTGGTCAATCCTTTTCTTCAATTTACGAAGGCCAGTCACATGTTCTTCTTCTTGTTAAGTCATGAGGCCACGCATTTAGGCCAGATCAGGACATTCATCAAGACGCTTGAAACATCCCAGCCGAATCCAATCTAGGTACTTCGACGAAACAAGCATTTACTGTAGGTAATGTTATTATGCATGTCCGAAGGAGATCGAAGAAAAAAGAGCCGTGTACCGACTCTTTTGACAATAAACCTGCCAAATAGGAAGATGCGTAGTTTAAAAATCAGGTGAATACGATTGTGATGTTATTTGCGCTTTGTTTTTGGACGAACGCCGCGAGTGCCAACAGTACGCTTGCCATTTTTCACACTTCTGATTTCTACCGGACCTATAACTTCTTCTCTCTCAACAACCGTGAATACATGCTTAGGAATCGGGCAGCAATGATGACGGTTGATCACTTCGATCGGATGAATGATAGGCAGAATTTGAGGATGAAAGAAATCACGTATTACTGGTCTTGGCGGACATACGATTGGTTCTGCTGGCGGGCAGAATGGACGAGGACATACCATGAATAACAACTCCTTCTGTTGAGATGGTACATTATATTGGGGAACTTGGAATTGAGTCTGTACACCTGTACTGTCTCGTGAGAAAAATGCACAAATATGGGTGGGAGACCAGCAGTGCGATTGTGCATGTTGGCTTGCTTTGCGCGTGTTATTTAACAGCGGGTATACGTGCAAATGTGCATAGAACGAGCAGAGAAAGGGTATCTTTACCTCTATATTCGTTACGAGGTGAGACTGATGCCCAAGAGGCTTATTAATGGAATTCATCTGCACTACCATACGTATGGCACAGGTACGCCCATATTGTTCATTCATCCGCCACTGTTGACCTCGGCCAACTTTCGATATCAAGCGGCGCAATTATCGTCTACTCATCAAGTCATCACCTTCGATATTCGCGGCCATGGGGAGAGTGATACTTCCAAGGAACCTATTACGTATCCGCTCATTGTCCAAGATATGGTGAAGCTGCTTGACGAGCTTGGCATTAAGCAGGCCTATATATGTGGATACTCGACAGGCGGAGCCGTAGCGCTACAGGCGCTACTGTCTCATCCGCATCGATTCAAGGGAGGTATTCTCGTAAGTACGATGGCAGAAGCAAGCGATTACTGGCTAAGAGGAAGAATTGCGCTTGCGGTCGCACTGACGGCGATGAGGGCCAAGTCATTGCTTGCGTGGGCTATTTCGTTCGGAAATGCGGACAGCCGGAAGACATACCTGAACTTGAAACGTACGGCGATGCGTGGGGATATATCGAACTGGAAGCAGTATTATCAAGCGTCTTTGAAGCATCGCTGTACGGAGCAGTTGAAGAGTATTCAGGCGCCTATGCTGCTGATTTATGGCGAGAAGGACAAAGGTTTCCATCGTTATGCGGTCAAGCTGCAGCGATATTTGCCGCATTATCATTTGTATTGGCTGAAGGGGGCCAAGCACCAAATTCCGACGAAGCAAGCACGTGAGATGAACGGAATTATTGCACGGTGGGTGCGGAATCAAGAGCTGGCATCGGAAGTGAAGGAGGAGCTTCTTGCGAAGCGGACTGTGAAATCAATGCCGAAGCAGGAGGCTGCGAGTACTCAGTCGGAATGGGATGGAGCCGCAAGCGAGGCGAACACTGCAAATGCGGTGGAACCACCCTGGTACATGGAGGAAGAAGACTCGCGAGCAGCGGAGGCGCTGGATGTTCTGACTGCGGCGGAGTCGAGAGCAGTCGATGATCTTCATACAGATGAGCTGCATTGAGGGGCTGGCATTAGTTGGAGAACGAGTGATGTGAATAAGAAGTGGAATGTGGAATCTGGATTGTGATTGGATCAAGGTTCACGGAAATAAATGTTGAGAAGACGCGCAGCTGTGCTTGGTGCATTGGCGCGTCTTTTTTCTGCATGTTCGTCGTTTCTAATCCATTTTGGATGCTAGGGAATGAGAAAAGGATGGATAGATTTACAGAACATTCCTGCAACGATAATAGAGTTCATTTGATAGTTATTCCAAGTATAGTGACTTGAAGGTATAATTTATGGAAATATGCAGCAGTACTATGTTTCTATTACTCCATGAAATCAGGTGACGACTATGCTCATAGTGAAGAAGATACGGTGTGAGAACAAAGAGAATCCCATTGGCATTGAATTAGGAATGGTGTCGATAAGCTGGCAGTTAGATTCAGATCGTAGAAACGTGCTGCAGGCTGCTTATCATATTCAGGTCGCGTTGGATGATAGCTTCGAAGTTATGTTGCTGGATACAGGGATGATAGAGTCTGAACAGTGTCTGTGTATCCCATTAAGGGAGCTACAGCTAGAGCCAGAGACACGTTACTATTACCGGGTTAGCGTGTGGGATCAATATGGTGAATCATCAGCTTGGTCTGTTTTGGCTTATTGGGAGACAGGATTGCAAGCTGAAGAAGGCTGGGTTGCCGACTGGATTGCAGCTCCTCAAGAACAGACGCAGGTAATGTCATTTGAGAGAGAGATTGCTGTTCATAAGCCGCTACGGCAGGCACGTCTCTATATAAGTAGTCTAGGAGTATATGAAGCTTCGCTGAATGGGGAGCGTATCGGAGACAGCTACTTTACGCCAGGCTGGACGAGCTACGATCAACATTTGCAATATCAGACCTATGATGTGACAGGGTTGTTGGAGGCGAATAATAAGCTGCATAGGTTGCGGGTACTGATCGGCAATGGTTGGTATAAAGGGCGCCTCACGGTGCGCAGCGGACGCAACAATTATGGGGAACGGCGGGCATTGATCGCACAGCTTCATATTTGGTACGAGGATGGAAGTAAAGAAATCATTGTTACGGATGAGAGCTGGACAGTTGCGGAATCACCGATATTGATGTCGGAAATCTATGACGGGGAAGTATATGATGCGCGACTAGAACAGCAGGTTCATCGATCCTCTGCGTGTGTAGAAGTAATTGACCATGCCAAACACATATTAACAGCGCAAGTGAATGAGCCGATTCGCGTCACGAAACGGCTGAAGCCTGTTACAATCACGAAGCTGCCCAACCATGAATGGTTACTTGATATGGGTCAAAATATGGTGGGCTGGGTTCGTTTTACAGTTCGCCATGCTTACGCTGGCGCTCACATTGTACTACAGCATGCTGAGATATTGGACAGCAACGGAGTATTCTACACAGGTAATCTGCGCAAGGCGAAACAGCAGATCGTCTATATCGCCAAGGGGGTAGAGGAGGAAACCTTTGAGCCGCATTTTACGTATCAAGGCTTTCGTTATGTGAAGGTCAGCGGCTTGTTCCAGCCTCCGAAGCTTGAGGATTTCGAAGGGGTGGTGCTGCATTCGGATATGCCAGTGGCCGCTGCGTTCGAGACATCGAATCCGCTGCTGAATCAGCTCCATCATAATGTGGAATGGTCGCAGCGGGGGAACTTCTTCGATGTGCCAACAGACTGTCCGCAGCGGGATGACCGGCTTGGCTGGACGGGGGATGCTCAAGTCTTCATCGGTTCAGGCGCACATCTAATGGACGTCAATCTGTTCTTTGCGAAATGGTTCAAGGATGTTCGTATGGAGCAGCATGAGAATGGCGCTATTCCGGTTACGATACCGGATATTTTCAGCAAATGGGATGATTTCGATTGGGAGACATCGGCGGGCTGGGGCGATGCCGTTGTGATTATTCCATGGGTTCACTATTTGCACTATGGGGACAAGTCCATACTGAAGCAGAACTATACTAGTATGAAAAGGTATATCGACTACATACGCGAGCAAGGTGACAACGAGTATATATGGGATACCGGCTATCATTTGGGAGATTGGCTAGCACTGGATGCGAAGCCCGATACCTATGATGGCAGCACGGATAAGAGCTTTATCGCGACTGCTTACTATGCATATTCGACCTCCTTGCTGCAGCGTATTGCGGTTATTCTGGGCGAGGTGGAGGATGCTCGGTACTATAGCAGCTTGCACGGGCATATTCTTCAAGCACTTCAGGATGAGTTCATTACGCCGAATGGCAGACTGGCGTCTGATACGCAGACCGCACATGTGCTGGTCTTGATGTTCAATCTAGCTGGTGAGCGCGTGAAGGAACGCGCTGTGAAACGCTTGGTGGAATTGTTGAAGCTAGAGAAGGATCATTTGACGACCGGATTTCTAGGGACACCGTACTTGAACCTCGTCTTGAGTCAATGGGGACATCACGAGCTTGCGTGCAAGCTCTTATTCCAAGAGGATTATCCGTCATGGTTCTATCAGGTGAAGAAAGGCGCAACCACCATATGGGAGCATTGGGACGGCATTAAGGAGGATGGCTCATTATGGAATGACAGTATGAATTCCTACAACCATTACGCCTACGGTTCCATTATCGAGTGGGTGTACCGCTATGTCGTCGGCTTGGAAATTGATGAGGAGCAGCCTGCGTATAAGCATTTCTATTTGCAGCCGCATTTCGGTTATGGGCTAGATTGGCTGCGAGTGAAGCGGGAGACGGCGTACGGCGAGATTGCGATTGGATGGAAGCTGGAGGATGGGATGGCCGAGCTGACGGTGAGCATTCCAGCCAATACGACTGCGACACTGCGAATCGACAACCAGATCTGGGAGCCTGTTGAAGAATATGAAACGACGCTCGGTTCAGGGACGCATCGGTTGCAGTACCGTCATCTAGATGACCGGATTTGATCGAGGAAGTTATGTATATTGGGGGTACATCCATTATAAGTAGGTGGATGTGCCCTTTTGTTTGTGAGGATTATATTTCCAATAAGAGGTTTCAAAGTTATACTTAGAAGAAGGAAATTCTTGAAATCCTATTATTGAGGTGAATCTGAGATGTCAGTAGTCAAAGTTGAGTTGAATCAGAAAATAATTTTAAAACACCTGATGACATTGTTTCTTCATGACTTATCGGAATTTAACGAAGAACAGGAATTTAATCAAGAGAGTGGTTTATTTGAATTTGATGCTTTTGAATGGTTTTTTGAGAAGGAAGGTTTATTTCCATTTTTTATTAAGCATGAGGATGATATTATCGGTTTTATTTTACTTCAAAGCTCTCCTTATACGAATCCAGAGCGATATGATTATTTGATTAATTCGTTTTTCATTCTAAAGAAATATCGTAGGAAAGGCTTAGGAAAACAAGCTGTTCAAGATTTATTTCAACAATGTCCTGGAAGGTATGCAATAGGCCAACTATCTAATAATATTCCCGCAATTCAATTCTGGAGAAAAATTTATGAATATATGAATGTAGAATTTCAAGAAAAAGAAGAGATGGATGAAGGTCTTAAGATAAGATATCAATATTTGGAGATCTGATTTTGTAAAAAAGATTATTACGTATTTCAGGAAGGCATAGATGCCAAAAGGTTATAAGAAAGCATTGGAAATAAATTTAAACAGAAGAAATGTTACACTCATTATATATAGTTATGGATAAGTGTTTGTAATATCTGCATTAATTAATCCTAAGAGGTGATTATATTATGCGAATAAGAAAAGCCACGATAAACGATGCAGAAGGAATTGCAAAAGTTCATGTGGATAGTTGGAGAACAACTTACAAAGGTGTTATCCCAGATGATTTCTTGTCAAAATTATCATATAAAAAAAGAACTGATTTATGGATCAAAAATATTGAAAAAGAAGATAATTTTGTAGTTCTAGCAGAGAACCCAGAAGGACAAATTGTTGGATTTGCAGATTGTGGTAAGAGAGAAACAAATATAGTTCCTAATTCAGGTGACTTAACATCTATATATATACTTAAGGAATATCACGGAAGAGGTTTAGGAAAAGAACTACTCAGACAACTGTTTCTACAGTTTAAATTTTTAGGATATCACAACATTTATGTTGATGTTCTAGAAGATAACAAGACCCGCTATTTTTATGAACATTATGGTGCTAAATTATGTGATTCAACTCAGATAATAATTGGGGGAAAAGTTCTGAATGAATTAATTTATGAATGGGATAACATTGACGAGGTCATAGCGAAATTATAACCTTACTATACTTTAAAAACAACAATTAATAATTTGTATTTCAATGGAGTCGATGACTTCACTTAACACCGTATTTACACTGCGGGGCTTACGCCCATTGATTCGCTCAAGGAAATTCGGAGAAGTTTGATCAGGATGACACATCCTCACCGACTAAGCGCATCGCGCTCAGCGACTTTGTCGCCTCAAGTCGGTGGGGTCGTGAACACAAGAATGTAATATGTAATTGCCTAAAGCATGATAAAAGAAGAAAAGAAAGGAACATAAACGTATGTGGGTTCCTTATGAAACATTAAGAAAGCATCCTCCAGATTTCCTTGTTGAATATCGTTTTTTTACACCTGAAGAAGGTGGAAGACGAAATCTTCCTTATCAAGGATATCGAAGTGATTTTGCTATAGAATCGGATTTTATGAATAATACAATAGATTTAAGGGTGATACACCCCGAATTTGAAGATGAGTATGGAAATCTTATTATGGACGAATCAAAACAAGTAAACAGAAGTGGAACAGCAAGAATGTGGATTCTATTTCCTAGTTCTAGAGCACGTCATAGCAAAACATTAGAAGTAGGAATGAAGGGATATTTTATGGAAGGACCTAAAAAGGTAGCAGGAGCAGAAATAGTTCAAATCATCGGACTACTAACAAATTCTTGTATTGAAGATTATTGAATTTTGGAAGCTTGCTCAAAGCAGAGGCAAGTACATATTGCATTATATTCACGCATCGGGGCATTCGCCCCTTGGCCCGCAGAAGCATTTGGCAGGGAAGCTGGATTTACGAACACATCCGACTTCATCGGACGTCCTGAATACAGGAAAGTTAGTATGAATTTTTTTGGGGGGATATACAATTAAAATCCCATTAACTAGTGTAAAAGCAATCATTATTTTCATTTTTCTTTTAGGGGTAATATATCTCTTGTTTGTTGATTCAAACAATGTCACAAAGGAGATTCAAATAAAACAAATCGCAAGTACTGAGATGTCCAAGGCGGTATATACAAAAGAAGGATCTGGTGCATTCATCAATTGGGTAGATATTAAATTAGGGCAAGACGAAGTTGAAAATATTGCAAACTGGATTAATTCCGTACCTGAATCAGAAATTATCGAGTTGAACCAAATACCTTCAAATAAAAGCATTAATGCAGGGATTGTGTTTAAATTAAAGACCAATAAAGAGATACGAATTCAATACGATCTTGAAAAGATATATATAACGAGAACAGATCTAAAAAAAAGCCACGTTGTTTATTCAATCAATCAGGAAGAGTTGAAAAAATTTTTTGATACACAGCTTAAGGGTTTTTATTTTGGGGAAGACAAAGTAAGGGAACTCTGAAAGAATTTCACCCACATCATATAGCAATATTCACGTCGCAGGGCTATCGTCCTTAGGTTATCAGATATATAATCATGGAAGTAGGTCAGACAACAAACGCTCCAGCCTAAGATATGAGCTTTCTAGGGCTGGGGCGTTTCGTGAATACAAAACGTTAGACGAAAGTGACTATAACATAATAGAGAACTTTTTATTTGAGAGGTAAAGAATGAACAACAAAAAACTAAGTAGAGATGAATTGATTATTCTCGTAAGAAAAATTATGAAATGTGAAGGATCAGAGCAAGAAATAGATGAGATGATGAATTTACTTGAAAGTAATGTGCCAGATCCACAGGTCTCAGATTTAATATTTTGGAGTGATATCGAATATAGCCCAGAAGAGATAGTCGATAAAGCAATGAGCTACAAACCTATTATTTTGTAAAGTATATATTAATTCGATACTAGAAGTAATTGATGGCTATAGTGACATAAGTCTCGAAATAGATTTGATTAATAAAGATACCAAAAGCTCAATAAGAGAGGGTATAGTACTGCATGATAAATATATGGAAATGACTTAACGGGGTTCCTTACACATTTCGTGACTTCTTAAATGAGCCAGCGTTTGTATTTGAAGAAACAACATTTATTATTTGGACTCAATATGAGAAAGAACAGTGGTTGGGTAGTAAGGATTATAGTGAAGAATATTGTGGCTTATTACAGATCTTGTTAGGTGGGGCCGAATATTATCATTCTTGGGCATCTCAGTATTATGAAATTGATTTAGAATTAGCTCTAGTTATAAGGATGTTTGAATTAGAACCAATAGATAATAGTGTGCTTAATGTTAAATAGGCATTGAAATTAATTCAGTGATGTGCAGACATCTCTAATATTTATGCAGCGGCTCCTAACGGAGCCTTGGTCTGCAGAACTGGATTTCGGAGAGGCATTTCGGCAGGCAACCCCGTCGGGGTTCATGAATACAGAGACGTTAGATGAAACCACTGCAAAGATTTTATTAAAACCAAAAATAGAGGTGATTTTTGTGCTTGTGATCCGAGGGACTAAAAAATTATTACAAGACTTGAAAATTGAAAGAACAATAACAAAAATAGACAGTTCTGATTCTTTTTTTAGCTGGCATGCGAATGTAGTTGTAATAAATAGGAGAAAGCACCTTATCTTTATGAATGATTTATCGAGACTTAGTTTGACGATAGTAGGAGTAAGAAGTACTCAATATAAAAACCTAAAAAATATCTTTTTGAAAGAATTAACCGATTATTTAATTAGTGAAAACATTAATGAGGCAAGAATAAATCAATATACAAATGATTGTGCAGCTATTATATTTACAACCACAAATAACAGAAGTGTAATAAGCACAATGAATGACGTCGTGTTAATAATGCAGAATATAAGTTTCGATTTTGCAAATTATATTGAGCTAAATAAATGGAATAATGATAGTTTTTATAAACCGATTAATTACTCCAAGCCAATAGAAGTATTTAAACAAGAGATCGAAAATCGATATTCGAGGGAATGATAGAGTCGAATTTGTTTTTTATTTCCAATATAGGAACGTTTGTACGCAGATGTGAAAAAAGGTAAAATATAACTAAAGTTGAATCTTAGGTGGGCGTGGCTTTACTTCGGATAATTGTGGGCTAAAATATGTACCAATCCAGGTACACGGAGGGGAAATATGCTATACGGACAACGAGTAACATTAAGGCCTGTTGTTGAAGAGGATTGGGAACAACGATATGCATGGCTGTCTGATCCTGTAGTTAACCGAACGTTACCATCAGGGAGTGGTATGCCCCTAACACCTGAAGTGGTCAGAGAACGTACACGGAGGTTTGCACAAACAGATCTATCAGCTGTCTATTTTTATTTTACCATAATAAAAGAAGACTGCATCGCGATTGGCAGTACCCAATTGTTTAACATCCATCCTTGGTCCAAGCATGCTGAATTTGGTATTTGGATTGGGGACAAAACGGTATGGGGGCAAGGTTACGCTACAGAAGTGACAGGTGTTGTCCTGAGTTTTGCGTTCGAGCGTTTAAACCTTCATAAGGTGTATTTGACGGTAGATGCTGATAATCCTGGTGCTATTCGGAGTTATGAAAAGGCTGGTTTCAAGAAGGATGGCATACTAAGAGACGAAGTCTATAAAAATGGCCAATATGTAGATCGTATAATGATGAGTATTTTGAAGCATGAATATTTAAAGCTATCTAATTGTTCCAAGTAACAAAGCGTGTAGGGTCAAATAAAACTAAAAAAAGTCAAGTTGTTTATTGAAAAAATATCACCCACATCATATAGCACTGTGGTCACGCTGCAGGGCTATCGCCCTTCGGTTATCAGATGTATAATCATGGAAGTCGGTCAGACAACAAACGCCCCACCCTAAGATAAGTGCTTTCTAGGGCTGGGGCGTTTCGTGAATACAAAACGTTAGATAAAACCACAAAGAGTTTGAAATTATTCATTTTAGGAGTGAAGAAGATGAGTGATGCTTTTCTAACAAAATTAGAACACATGCAAATTCCAGTCAAAGACTTGGATGAATCAATTGAGTGGTATGTATCGCACCTTGGATTCAAATTATCAGGAAAGTCTAAAGAGCATCATCATGCCTTTTTAACATTGGAAGAAGGGCCAATGTTAATGTTGTGGGAAACCAATGAAATAACAAGTGCTAACTTCATGTTTAATGGACAAGAGATGCCTGTGTTGCTCTACAACACCAAGCAAATTCATCAGTTCCATGATTATCTGAAAGAAATTGAAGCTGAAATTACTTTTTATAAAGATGAAGGATTCGGATGGGTTCTTAAATTCGTAGATCTCAATGGGAACATGTGGGGAGCAATTCAATTAAATGAATAGCAAATGAAATTGAAAGTGGAGTCAGAGTGGGTTCGTCTAACAACACAATATCCACTCTTTGGACCATTCTACCTTGATTCAACCGGAGTTAGATGCGGATTCGGGGATGTAGTTGGCAAGGAAGCGTAATTAGCGGTACCTCTCTCCACCTAACCGCATCGCGGTTAAAGTGAAGGTACGTCGTGAATACAACGTTATCTGAAAGCCCCAAGAGCGAATTACTAACGAAAGGAGATTCATATGAAACAAACTAGAATTATTCTTTCTATAGTTTCAATATTCTTAGGAATCATTATTATTTCAATTTCAAAGATTGTCGAAGAATTCGTAATCAAACTCGGTCGAGTTGCATACCAAGCAGCCGCCGCAGGATCATACAATCCGCAAGACTATGAAATAAATCTAACTATCAATTATTGGTTAGGATTTTTTGTATTATTGTTGGATTAATATTTCTTTTTAAGGAATCAATCCAGAAATATTTTAATAAAGTTCGAGAGTCTTCGGAGCCGTAAGGTAGTGAGGCGTCGTGAATACAAGAACGTTATCTGAAATTCTGTTGAATTTAATTTAAGAAAATCAAGGATGGAGATCTCAATTTGAAAGAAGTATATCAAACTCTTGTAATCGAAGAAGTAAGTATAGACACTCAAGAAGATGCTAAACTTATTGTTTTAGCTGGACTACAGGAGAGATTTGGCTCATTGGATGAATCATTAAATCAAGATCTCAATGAAATCGTCCTTAATTATAGTAGTAGGGGAAATCACTTTTTGGTTGGCAGAATAAATACAAAAGTTATTTGCACTGGTGCATTAATTCGTGAAGAGGTTGATACAGGGAGAATTGTTAGAATGTCAGTACAAAAAGAATATCGAAGACATGGATTAGCTCAAAAAATGTTAAAAGAGCTTGAAAGAAGAGCACAAGTTAAAGGATTCAAGAGAATTGTGTTAGAAACGACAAATTCCTGGCATGATGCAATTTCTTTTTATAAGAAAAATGAGTATAAAGAATTTGATAGAAATGAATATGAAGTACATATGGTAAAAAGTTTATTTTAATGGTATTTGGGATGGAGATAACAATGATTTTTGAGATGACTACTCAATTTCGGGTATCAAATATGGAAGAAGGACAGAAGTGGTATGAAACGCTCTTACATAGAAAGCCTGATTTTATTCCACATGAAGGGTTTGCGGAGTGGGAACTGATTCCCGGATGTTGGTTACAGATTGCAGAAGGAATACCTTCTGAAGGAAATGGACCATTACGTTTAGGAACAACGAATATTGAAGCTGAAAAAGATAGATTAATTGAACTGTTAGAAATAGATGATTTTGAAATTTACTCAAGATCAGAGGTTCCAGTCAAATGGGGAACCTTTACAGATCCTTGGGGAAATCGCCTTGGATTTTTTGAGTACTTGGATAAGAACGAAGAACGAGAACGTATAAAGATGATCATTGGAACGAAAGTTTCTTAATCAAAGAATATGGGACAGTGACGTCTCTTGGTTGTTAGATGTATAATCGTGGAAAAGCTCAGACGACAAACGCTCCAGCCTAAGATAAGAGTTATCGGCTGGGGCGTTTTACGAATACAGAAACGCTAGCTGAAATGCTCGGTAATAACGAAAGGAGGAATAAGTCGTGAAGGATACGAAGGTCTATAAAGAAGTAAATAATTGTTCTATAAGTGCAGATATTTATTATCAAGGTAGGAATTCTCCGGTGATCTTGTATATTCATGGAGGGGCGTTAATTTTTGGGGTAAGATCATGGTTATCCTCCGATCAAATTGAATATTTCAGACGATCTGGCTTTAGTATAGTCAATATTGATTATCGACTTGCTCCTGAAACTGGATTTGAGGAGATCATTGAAGACATAAGGGATGCAATTACTTGGGTAAGAACGAAAGCAATCGAATGGTATGATTTCGATGTAAGTAATATTGCAGTTATGGGTAGTTCAGCTGGTGGCTATCTCAGCTTATTAATTGGAACAATGGATATTAGACCTAAAGTGATCGTTTCATTTTATGGTTATGGGGATATTCTTGGGGAATGGCTCTCTAAACCAAGTGAATACTACTGTCAGAAACCAATTATTAATAAGGAAACAGCCTGTCAGCATGTCGGGGATAGTGAAATTACGAATGGCCAATGGGAACGATTTAATTATTATTTATATTGCCGGCAGCATGGTGTCTGGTTAAAAGAAGTAACGGGAATCATTAATGAACATGAACATAATAAATTAATTCAATATAACCCAATCAATAATATAACGGGAGAATTCCCCCCAACAATATTTCTTCATGGTGATCAAGATACAGATGTACCCTACGAACAATCAGTATTAATGCACAAGAAGTTAAAGGAAAAGGGAGTAGCTACTAAGTTAATAACTATAAAAGGAGCGGATCATGTTTTTGATCAGAACTTTAGTGACCTACAAGTTCAAAACGCATTTGAAGATGTGATTGATTTTTTAAGAACACATTTGTGAGTGAGGTATCCTATGAGGCATCAATTAAAAGGCATTGTATTTGATATGGATAATACGATTTTAAGCTCAAAAATTGACTTCCAAGCCATGAAGAATGAAACCTATCAATTTCTCTTATCGAAAGAAATCCTATCCGATGGATATAATCTTGATTACCATACAACATCAACTATTGTTGAAGAAGCAATACAAACGAATCGAATGACTGAAGTGTTACGAAATGAAATGTGGGATATTGCAAAGAAGCATGAAGTGTGTGGAATGCAGGGGGCAGACTTGGAGCCTGGTGCAGTGGAGATCCTTAGTGAACTCAAAGGTAGATATCACATTGCAATTGTAACGAATAATTCTGTTGAAGCTGCAGAAATCGCATTAAGAGATAATGGTATTTTTGAGTATTTTGATTTCATTATTGGTAGGGAGTTAATGAAAGCAATGAAGCCTTTACCTGATGGATATTTGCGAGTGTTGGATAAGTTTAAGCATTCAGCGAATGAATGGCTCTCTGTAGGCGATTCATGGATAGATGGAAAGGCATCAATAAGCGCAGGGATAAGGTTCATAGCTTATCGATCAGATAAAGAAATGATGAAGCAGATGAAAGTGTACCCCACTGCAGAATTGTCCAATCTCTTGGAATTGATGAGTTTGATTGAGCAAATCGAAGAAGGTCCAGTGTGAAAACTCTGTAAGAGCTACTAAATATGATAGGTGGAGGATATGATTTGGCCTTAGGGTACTTAATGAGATCGAAAAACATTCAATTTAGGAGAACCAAGATAGAGGACTTATACTTCATTATCTCTTTAGAAAAACAGCCAGATAGCAAGAATTATTTCTTGGACTAGGGATAAACATCAAGAAGCATTGGGAAGCCATGATTTTATACATATTATTGTAGAGAACTCAAATAGTCAGAAGATTGGATACTTAATATTATCAGGAATATCAAATGGTATCTGGAAGGAGTAATAAAATGGATATCACGTTAATCAAGGCAGGGCTTAATGAAGCATCGATTATTCACGAAATGCAAGTCACAGCATTTATGCCGCTGTTAAATAAATATCAAGATTATGAAACCAGCCCTGCTAATGAACCTATGGAACGAATAATTGATCGAATAAATCAATCGTTTACGGATTATTACATTATAAAAAGTTCAAATATTTCAATAGGTGCAATTAGAATTGTAAGGAAAGAGAATAAAATCTATCGCGTCAGCCCAATATTTATTTTACCTGAGCATCAAGGGAAAGGAATTGCACACAAGGTATTTTCTATAATCGAAGATATATATAGCGATGCGCGAATTTGGGAATTGGATACCATATTACAAGAGCAGGGGAATTGTTATCTCTATGAAAAATTAGGTTATCAAAAGACAGGGGAATTAGTGCAAATTAACGATAAAATGACAATTGTGTTTTACGAAAAACGTTTGATTTAGCATTAACACGCAACATCAACAAAAGCCCTAGCCTGAATAGCTTCTAAGGCTGGGGTTTTTCGTGAATACCGGAAATTAATACGTGAGGAAGTGAAAGAGGGATTCTAGGTTGAATGTGTTATTTTGTTAGTTTTGTTACTAAAAAACTTGACACTGTAAAGATTGTTTATTATGATCTTTACAGTGTCAAGTTATATGAAAGGAAGTATATATCAAATGAAAGAAAAACCATATCATCACGGTGATTTGCGAAATAAACTTATAGAAGCTGGTATAGGGCTTATTAATGAAGATGGTTTAAAAGGTTTTTCCCTGCGTAAGGTCGCAGCGAAATGCAACGTCAGTCATGCCGCACCATACAGTCATTTTAAAGATATAGACGAGTTAATTTATGCTATGGGCGAGCATGTAACGGAGCGATTTATGGATAAGATGCGTACATCAATTCGTGGACAGGAAAACAGTCTCGAAGCAACCTCGCTGCTAGGGCAGGCTTATATTTCTTTTTTTATTGGAAATCCGCAATATTTTCAGTTCCTTTTCTATCACTCAGGATTAACCATTGATTTGGACAATGATAACGCCAATGATTATCCGCCATTTGCTTTATTCAGGA
Organism: Paenibacillus sp. E194; assembly: GCF_000935845.1. Classification (NCBI taxonomy): domain Bacteria; kingdom Bacillati; phylum Bacillota; class Bacilli; order Caryophanales; family Paenibacillaceae; genus Paenibacillus; species Paenibacillus sp. E194. The sequence continues at coordinate 382 of NZ_JMDX01000147.1, read as the reverse complement.
CAACGGCGTATCAAATGTTTCACAGCCTAGGATTGCCAGAGGAAGCTTATTCAGAAAACTGATTGTTCTTTGGTCAATGGTACACGGCATAGCCTCGCTGCTTACCAATCAGGGTATCCGATATTCCGGGGACTGGATTCATGTTTTTATAAACAATTGTATTAAGGAGATAGAATGATGAAAATGATTATACATGATTTGAATCAGCAAGAATTCATGGCGTTGTATGATAACCAAAATACAGACGTAACGGTTATATCAGACAATGGCACAATCCGTAAATGTATTGGTTGCTTTGGATGCTGGATCAGAACACCGGGAGAATGCGTTATAAAGGATGGTTATGACAATATGGGTGAACTTCTTTCAAAATGCCATGAGC
>NZ_JMDX01000146.1:0-15763 GCF_000935845.1 Paenibacillus sp. E194 | reverse complement strand
GAAGCAATGAAAGCAGTGGATGCGAACCCTGAAGGCAAGCAGATGCTGGATGATTTCCGTGCACGTCAGATGGATATGCAGCAAAAGATGATGACTGGTGAAATGCCAGATCAAGAAGAGATGGAAAAGATGGAGAAATTATTCCAAGTGATCAGCATGAATGCGGATATTGCGAAGCTGTTCGATGCTGAACGCCGCCTTGCCGTTGTCATTCAAGATGTAAACAAGATCGTCTCCGAGTCGCTAGGCCACCTGTATCAATAAGGACAAGAAAGAAGTCATGGGATTCATATAACCGGCATACGCTCTAGTATAGGACAAGAATAGAGATGATGCTTCAGATATCACGGCTCATCTCGAGTAAGGAGCGTAACGGGATGAAAACGGAACATCATACGGCTATTGTGAAACCACGAAATAACTGGAAGCATGTCATATCCATCATACTGGTTGTAGCGATGCTGATTTATGTATTGCCTACATTAAGCTTCAAGGATGGATGGACAGCATCTTCGACGTTCGGCGTTGTATGGATTGCGTTCGCGTTGTTGATTGTAGCTGCTCATTTGCACCGCTTGCTGCGGGTGGATGAGGAGACGGAACAGCGTCTGCAGAGGATTAAGCGTGAGAAATATAGACGCCTTGAAGAGCGTATGAAGCGACAGCCAGCCAGATTGAAGTAAGCACAATAGCTGAGGAGTAGAGTCTCTCCATTAGGGGAGGCTCTACTTTTTTTTGGTTCTGAACCGCTGATTACGGTCATAATTGTGACATTGTGGGGCGGAAGAAGTATCGCTGAAGTGTTGGAAACAGCATTACTTTTTTGAGTTGGTATTTGGAATATTTGTCAAGATGAATGGGTTTCATTGGGGAGAAATTTTAAAATTGAAATTTGAAAAAGGCTGAGATATAATACTCACATCTGTCAAATGAGAACTGTATTAACAAAATGGTCATTCGGTCATTAAGGAGGTGACAGCGTGAAGAGTATTCGTTTTTTCTGGTCGGAATTCATGGCGAATATCCGTACCAAAGATGTGCTTGTTCCCGTTTTGGGTCTGCTCATTATCCCGCTGCTGTATTGCGGCGTATATCTGGTTGCAAATTGGGATCCTTATAGCAATGCCAAGCATATGCCTGTCGCTGTCGTCAATGAGGATCGACCGGTGATGTACGAAGGGAAGGAGATTGCCATTGGCCGGGAGCTGATCGAGAAGCTTAGCGATAATGAGAAGGTTGAGTTTCATTTCGTAAGCAGGCAGGAAGCCGAACGGGGATTGAGCGAGAACAAGTTCTACTTGATGATTCGCATCCCTGAACAAATGTCGCATAATGCAACGACGATCCTTGATCAACACCCGCAGCCGATGAACCTGATATACACAGAGAACAGCAGTTATAATTTTATTTCGGGACAGATCTCAGATAAAGTGGTTCAAAATATCAAGGCAGAATTGTCGCAAAAGGTAACGGAGACGTATGTTGAGCAAATGTTCAATGCGCTTGATAAAGTAGCGGACGGATTGAAAGCTGCTAGTGAAGGTGCAAGCCAGATTGAGCGAGGCCTAGGGCAGCTTGGTGAGGGGATTGAGAAGTTCCGCGATGAACTGAATGCGGCGGTCGATTCAAAGACCTCTCAGGCTGGAACGATGGTGGAACGTGCCTTGGAGGAGAACAAAGAGAAGCTTGATCAGATGATTCATAAGGAAATCGATGAAGCGATCCGCAGCAATAAACCGAAGATGATGGATAAGATTCATCGTGAAATTGATGCGCAATCTGATAAATATTATGATATCGTGCACGATTCGCTGCATGTCAAAATTGACGAGCTTGTTCGCACCAAATCTATGCCGGCTAAGGAAAAAGTGCATGAACAAATTGATCTGCAAGCTAACAAGTATGGTGAGCAAATTCGAGAAAATATGCATAAAGAAATTGATCGTGCATATGAGGCGAACTTGAACAATGTACTGGCGAAGATCAGCAAGGAGCTTGATAATTCGATTACGAAGATGGAGCCTGCTGCTAGGGAGAAAATGCATACCATTATCGATAATGAGTACAGCAAGCTGGACAGCACGATTCGTTCTTCTATTCATCGCTATATTGATGAGAAGGTGGATGCGATCTTTGACGGCGCAATTCAGCGTGGTAAGGATGAGATGAACAAAATCAACGAGGATTTGAAAATACTTGAAGAGAAGCTTAAGCCCTTTGAAGAACAGATTCCGCCTACTATGAAACCGCAGTGGGATGAGTTGAAGGAGAAGCTGGGGGATGCTCGTGCAAAGGTCGAGGATCGCTTGAACGGCGATAATCTGTTGGCGCTCAAGAATAAGGTGAAGCAGGATCTAACCGAGCTTGCGGACAGAGAGCTGACCAAGGTGGGAAATTCACTCATGAAGAAGCTGCACGAGGCAGCAGATAAGAAGTTCGATGAAGTCTTCCCACAGATTCGCTCCATGGCGAACCGTATGGTGATCACGAAGGCGAATGAATTGGCTCCTCAGCTGCGAGACAAGGCGCATGAGCTTGCAGAAAATATGTATCAGCAGAAGTCGAAGCAGCTAGTTGATACGCTGCATACGCTTGTCGATGAGAAATGGAAGGAATACGAGCCGAAAGTCGTGAACGGCATTCATCACAAAGTAAATGATGAATTGAATCGATTGGCACCGGAGATTACGAAGAAGCTACATAAGGCAGCAGATGACAGAGTAAATGCGATGGAGCCTATGGTACGCGATATGATGCATAATTTGGCCGATATGAAGCTGAATGAAGCGGCGAGTCATGTGCAGAAGATGATGTTCCAGAAGATGAGTAATATACTGAATCAGGTAGAAAAGGCCAAGGCATCGATTAACGATGGATTTGCGATGCTCTTAGATGGTCAGAAGCGCCTGCAAGATGGGGGAGCAGAGCTGCGCGACAAGCTGAGAGAGGGTGCAGAGAAGGCGATGCAGCACCCGACCGATAAAACGTATGAGATGATCTCATCTCCGGTAGGCAGTGACAAGCTGGATAATCATGATGTCACAACGTATGGCGTTGGTATGGCCCCGTATTTCTTGTCGCTTGGATTCTTCGTGGGTGCACTTATGTTCTCCATGGTCTATCCGTTGAAAGAAACAAGCGGGAGACCTCCATCTGGTATGGCTTGGATGGTAAGTAAATTTGGCTTTATGACAGTCGAGAGCATTTTGCAAGTGATTATCTGCGGTACAGTTGTACTTACGGTCATTAACCTGCCTGTAACCAACATACCGATGTTCTTCCTTGTATGCTTGACGACGAGCTTAACCTTCTTTGCCTTGATCCAATTTTTCATTACGATGTTTGGGAATGTAGGCCGGTTTATCATTATTATTTTGCTTGTGCTGCAGTTGTCTTCCACAGCTGGCACGTTCCCAATTGAGCTGACACCGCCATTTTTCCAGATGCTTCATCCATGGCTTCCGATGACGTACACAATCCGTGCTTTCCGCGGCGTCATCTCATTAGGTGATATGGGCTATGTATGGATGAATCTCGGATTTCTGTCGGTGTACATTGGACTCGCGCTGGCAGCAAGCAGCTTGTCATTCCAGATGTTCTATCGCAAGCTAATGAAAAAGGAGAGAGCAGAATCATCCGCAGTGATTGCAGGATAAGGCTGTGTATTCCCTCGTATGCTTAGCTAACAAGCTGGTATCTGAATCGTCAGATGCCAGCTTGTTTATTTTGCAGTTACCTATAAATATATGGTAAACTAAGCACAGAATACTACAGTTCGGGATATAGGGGTGTAACAGATGGATGGCCATGATGCGACGCTAACGAAGCACGAACAATTGCTGCAGCATATTGAAAGTTTGAAGCCGGGAACGAAAATATCGGTTCGTAAGCTGGCGAAGGAAATGGGAGTTAGTGAGGGAACCGCCTATCGTGCCGTGAAGGAAGCGGAGAGCATCGGGATCGTCATCACGAAGGAACGTATTGGCACGGTTCGGGTAGAGAAGAAGCCGCGCAATATGTCCGAACAGCTGACATTCGGTGAAGTTGTCGATATTTTAGGCGGTCATGTTCTTGGCGGAAGCCGCGGTCTGATGAAGACGCTGAACAAATACGTCATCGGCGCGATGAAGCTGGATGCCATGGCTCGTTATATTGATGCAGGGAGCTTGCTCATTGTCGGGAACCGCGAGGATGCTCATCGTCTTGCGCTTCAGCATGGAGCAGGTGTGCTTATAACGGGTGGATTCGGAACAAGCCGAGAGGTGAAGCTGCTGGCCGATGCACTGGACTTACCAATTATCTCTTCGAAGTACGATACATTTACGGTCGGCTCTATGATCAACCGCGCGCTGTTCGACCGGTTAATTAAGAAGAAGATTATGATCGTTGAAGACATCGTTACAGCGAAAGACAAAATGATTGTGCTGCGTCCATCCAGCACAGTTAGCGACTTCCAACGACTGCGTGATGAGACAAGTCATACTCGCTTCCCCGTCGTAGACGAGTGGTACCGGGTTATTGGTATGATTACATACAAGGATGTGCTGGGGGCTGAACTAGACACGAGCATTGATAAGCTCTATACGCGGAGTCCGATCACAGCTACGCTGCAGACGACGCTCGCTTCGGCAGCGCATACGATGGTGTGGGAGGGCGTTGAACTGCTCCCGATCGTCGATCGCAACCGCAAGCTCATTGCTGTAGTGACCAGACGGCAGGTGCTGCAGGCGATGCGTGATGCCCGCAAAGAGCCGCATCTCGGGGAGACGTTCGATGACCTGATATGGAATGGGTTCGAGGAAGAGCGAGACGATAAGGGGCAGCTCTATTTCCGTGGTGTCATCACACCTCAGATGGTGAATGGATTCGGTTCTGTATCGGAGGGCATCTTATCCACCATTATGACGCAGGCCGCCTTGCGGGCGGTGAAGGACGTTCGCAGCTACGATCACGTTATGGAGAATATGACAACTTATTACGTCCGCCCGCTTCAAATCGAGGATATCGTGACGCTGCATCCGGAATTTATCGAGATGAGCCGCAAGTTTTGCAAGCTGGAACTGTCCATCCGCCACGGAGAGCATCTCGTCGCCAAAGCAATGATGACCGCACAGTCGATCGATCACGACTAGCGCACAGCTATGCACCGCAGTAGGGACTTAATGTTCGGAAATAGAATGTCTGTCTAGTTGTCTATTGCAAAATGTCGTACGCAAAGAGCAACTGGGACTTAGATATAGGATATGGATACTTCACGATGAGCAAATAAATGGGATTGCCTCTGCTGCTGTAACGCGGCATATGAGAGGCAATCCCATTTTGTTGATGAGGCGATTATTTTTTACCTGCGGAATAGATGGCTTGATAATGGCTGTGATTGCGCAGCCCAGCGAACAAATTGAATAATCCGATTACGAGCAGTACAGCTCCTACAATGACTCTAACTGTCGATGCTGTGAACATGAAAATTTGGATCGTTGCGATGAGCAGCAGCATAATTCCCATACACATATTCATTCTAGCCGCATATAAGCCACGAAGCGCTGTGGCCTGCTCACGTCTTGAACGAAAGCTGTAATACACAGACATTCCTGAAGTCACACAAATCAGGATAATGAGCACCCATTGGATAGTTTCCATCGATTAAGCAACTCTCCTTCTTTGACAATATGGAAACGACTACAATCTAAACTCCTTTATATTACCATATTCCAGGGAGCTGTCCTACAAGATTTAGTGGGCTGTCTAAGCGAGCGATGATTCCCTTAAGGGGATGTTGGTACATAAGTATGTACATCAATCCACACATGAAGCACTCCTTCGGTGACGAGCATTGTTCGGAGCTGAACCGTGTAGTCCTTGTCATTCACGTCGGGATATATTTTAAGGGACAATAGCCCTTCCACAAGCTTGCTGTATTCATCAATTTTGAACACGTTGCGTCCCTTCAATACGGCTAAGTCCTTGAGCAAACGCCGTCGGAGCTCCATTTCATCTGCTTGCGGGATGCTTGTGTCGTTCTGCTGTTTGTAGATGTGCAGGTCGATGCTTTTAATAATGGTTTTCCGATTTTTATAGCGGAGCAAGTCTTCCGTTTCAGCCTTGTAATGGGCAAGGCGGTCACGCAGATCAATATTGATCATCATAACCTCATTAAATTGACGCAAATAGACCGCATGGTAGATTCCCGCACCGATGACGCTGCCGACAATGATGAGTGCGAGATTGCTGAGCCATAATGGGGTTTTACGCTGGCGCATCGTGCAAGCTCCTTCCTTCTATTGACTCCATTACGCGATGTTATGCGCGATTCCGGCGTAAGAAGTGATTGATGGGAATGAGAATGAAATCGGTGGCGTATTGCGTTATACGCGATCCCGGCAAATCCAGTGAACGAGCTCTGTGCTGAGGTGAGCTCCCAAGAATGATACGAAAATGAAGATAAGCTGCTTAAATACTGGATTCAAGTTGCCCATCCAGAAGTTGCTCTCGATGACTCGGATCGGGTCGATCGTTCCACCTACGGCAGCTACGACTGCCCATATTTTAAGATGCTCCGCAATATGGCGCATCGTATCAGAAGGGGGTTGAAGAGCGATGACGGACCCTATGCCCGCCAGTATGGCACCTCCGAGCACAATGCCGAAGGCGATGAAGAAATCGAGAAGTGCTTTCGAGAGAAATGAACCCATCGTAACGCCCCTTTTCACATAGAATTACCCTTTGTACATGTATAGGACTTGCTGGCGGAATTATGATACAATAAGAGACGAAAATATGTTCGTATAACATGGCAGGTTGAAGGAGTGATGGTATGGATCAGTTCGTGCATTTGCACGTGCATAGTGAATACAGCTTGCTCGACGGAGCAGCGCGTATTGAAGCGCTTGCTGCACGAGCAGCCGCATGCGGAATGAAGGCGCTAGCCCTCACGGATCATGGGGTGATGTACGGAATCATTCCTTTCTATAAAGCATGTATGTCGCATGGCATTAAACCCATTATTGGCGTGGAAGCGTATGTAACGACAGGAGCGCTCCAGGAGAAGGTATCGCGCAAGGAACAGCCTATTTATCATTTCATATTGCTGGCGAAGAATGAGCAGGGATATCGCAATTTGATGAAGATTTGCTCTATAGGGCACTTGGAGGGATTTCATTATAAGCCTCGTGTCGATATGGATACGCTCCGCAAATACGCAGATGGGATAATCGCGCTAAGCGCCTGCCTTGGCGGCGAGGTGTCGCAGCATGTGCTTCACGGCAATGAAGAGGCAGCGCGCAGTGCGGTTGAACGATATAAGGATATTTTCCGTGATGGATTTTATATTGAGCTGCAGGATCATGGCCTTCCGGAACAGAAGAAGGTTAACATTGGCCTTATAGCTTTAAGTGAGCAGACGGGCGTTCCGCTCGTTGCAACGAATGATGTTCACTATTTGCAGCAGGAAGATGCAGCGATGCAGGATGTCCTTATTTGCATAGGTACGGGGAAGTCGGTTGAGGATGAGGGGCGGATGCGCATGCATACCGACCAGATGTACTTTAAGTCGCAGGAAGAGATGACGGCATTGTTCCGTCATGTCCCGGAAGCGGTTGCGAATACGGCTCGTATTGCGGAGCAGTGCAATGTGACGCTGGACTTCGGAGGGCATGTCCTTCCCGCCTATCATCCGCTCCCTGAAGGCATGAATGCAGGGCAGTATGTGAGACAATTGTGCGAAGAGGGACTGGCGAGCCGCTATCAAGCACTGCCGGAATGGCAGGATGAAGCCTTCCAGCGGGAGGCGAGAGAGAGACTTGTCTATGAGCTGAATACGATTGAGAATATGGGATTCTCTGATTACTTCCTCATCGTGTGGGATTTCATTCGCTTCTCCCATGAACATGGTATTATGACAGGTCCCGGACGGGGCTCGTCAGCGGGTAGTCTTGTGGCGTACTGCTTGCGGATTACGAATGTCGATCCGCTCAAGTATCATTTACTGTTCGAGCGATTTTTGAATCCGGAACGGGTGACGATGCCTGATATCGATATTGACTTCAATGATGAGCGGCGTGATGAGGTCATTGCTTATGTTGCGAATAAGTACGGCCATGACCGCGTGGCGCAGATTATTACGTTCGGTACGATGGCTGCGCGGGCAGCGGTGCGGGATGTCGGCAGGGCATTGAATGTGCCTTATAACGATACGGATCGGGTAGCGAAGCTGATTCCGAATCAACTCGGAGTCACGCTTGAGAAGGCATTGCGGGCAAGCAGCGAGCTAAGCAGTTGGAGAGAACGTGATTCGCGCATACGCGAGCTTATTGATATGGCGTCTAAGGTAGAAGGCATGCCGCGCCACGCATCAACCCATGCAGCAGGTGTTGTCATCAGTGAGGAGCCGTTAACGCATTATGTACCCCTGCAGGCAGGAACCGAGAATATTGCTCTCACCCAATACTCGATGGAAAATTTAGAATCGATCGGCTTGCTGAAGATGGATTTCCTCGGCTTGCGAACATTGTCGATTATTGAACGAACCTTAGAATGGGTCAATCTTCGCGGCGATGAACCGCTTGATCTAGGCATGATTGATGATGCGGATGAGGCGACCTATGAACTGTTGTGCCGGGGGGATACGACAGGGTTGTTCCAGCTTGAATCAGCTGGCGTACGGCGTGTTCTGCGAGAACTGAAGCCATCTGTATTTGAAGATATCGTATCCGTGCTTGCGCTGTATCGTCCGGGTCCAATGGAGTTCATCCCGAACTATATTCATAGCAAGCATGGGTTGAAAGCTGTCGAATATCCCCATCCTGATCTGAAGCCTATCCTGCAGGATACGTACGGCATTATTGTCTATCAAGAGCAGATTATGCATATCGCCTCCAGAATGGCAGGCTTCTCTCTCGGAGAAGCGGATCTGCTGCGGCGCGCCGTCTCGAAGAAGAAGCGGGAAGTGCTTGATCAAGAGCGGCGCCATTTCGTAGAAGGCAGTCTGAAGCAAGGGTATACGGAAGTGGAAGCAAATCGGGTGTACGATATGATCGTTCGCTTCGCTGATTATGGATTCCCACGGGCTCACGCAGCTGCATATGGCGTGCTTGCCTTCCAAACTGCCTATTTGAAGGCTCATTATCCGACAGAATTTATGGCGTCCATGCTGACAGCGAATATGGGAAGTCATCGGAAGATTGCAGAGTACATTGAAGATTGTCGAAGAATAGGCATAACGGTATCGCCTCCGGATGTTAATGAAAGCTATGTTCGCTTTACACCCGTTGATGGCGCGATTCGCTTCGGCCTTGGCGCCATAAAGAATGTGGGTACGCTTGCGATAGAGAGCATATTGAAACAGCGACATGAGAAGCCATTTGCAGATTTGCTCGATTTCTGTCAGCGAGTTGATCTTCGGGTGTGCAATCGCAGAGTCATTGAATCGCTTATTCAAGCGGGGGCATTCGATTCACTTCCAGGTCATCGGGCACAGCTATTGGCCATGCTGGATGAGGCCTTGGATGCGGCTGCGAAATGGCGTAAGGAAAGAGAGGATCTTCAAATTCAATTGTTCGGCTTCGTCGAAGTAAACAATTGGACGATTGATTATCCGAATATACCGCCGTTCGCTATGGCAGAGCAGCTGGAGCTGGAGCGCGATCTGCTCGGATTATACCTTTCCGGTCATCCGCTGGATGATCATGCGCAGCTGCTGGAATCCTCCGACACGGATCGGCTTGTTGATTTGCATGAGGTGCCGGACGACAGTGAGTGTACCGTCGCCGGGATGGTCGTGTCGCTTCGAACGATAATGACGAAGAAGGGCAAGCCGATGGCATTCATTGAAATTGAGGATCGAATCGAGCGGGCTGAAGTGGTGCTGTTCCCCGAAGTGTGGCGCCGAGCAGAGCCGCTGATTGGGAAGGGAGCATTGATTGCGCTGCGGGCGAAGGTACAGCGTCAGGATGAAGGCTATAAGCTGCTTGCTGACGAGGTTGTACCGCTTGAGCCCCATGCGATTGCTGCGTTGACGAAGCGTGCTGCCCATCGCAGACGCTCCTCTGAGACGCGTGGTGGGCAAGCTTCTCAGTTGCGTATAGCCAGCGAACAACCGTCTGGACGAAGCGCGAATCAACGAGAGGCGGCGGTCAACCTTCAACGTGGTGCTGAAGCAGCCGCCGACATGAACCGAGATACGGGCAGCATGTCTGCGGATAGGAGTTCATCCGCAGCTCGTCTGCGGAATACAGCACAGGGTGGTGGAACCGAAGCTCCTGCCTCCAGAACGAGTGGACGACCACCACAGCGACAGCGAGTATATATTAAGATTACAGCCGATCATGAGCGGCCAGACCTGCTGCAACAACTGAAGGAACTCTTGAAGTCGCAGCCAGGGCCGCTGCCGACTGTATTGTTCTATGAGCGCGAACAGCAACTGCGGGCGCTTAGCGAGGCATATTCGCTGAAGCCGTCACCGGATCTGTTCAAGAGGATCGAATCAATGTTCGGTGCTGGAACCGTACGCGTCAAATAACAAATGTCAGGGGTCGAATCTCCTCCCGCAAGTAGCACAATTCCTTATCATCCCGCATAGAGTGGTCATACGCCCTATTCACGGGTAGGTGAAGTTGAAGGGGCGAAGGGAGGGGACGCCATGACATTCAATATGGCGGAACAATGGCTTGTTAAGCGCGGCGTATCACTTGAATCCATCGCGGAGATTGTGCTCCATCTTCAGCAGCCATACAATGCAGCGTTGACGCTGGAGGATTGTCTGGACAGCGTACGAGCCGTAACACGCAAGCGCGAAGTTCAATACACGCTCATTACAGGCATTGCATTGGATTTGCTTGCCGAACAGAAGCTGCTGCCGGAGCCGCTTCAAGCGATTATGGAGACGGATGAATCCTTGTATGGTGTTGATGAGACACTTGCACTTGGCATTACGAGCGTATATGGAATGATCGGCCTCACCAGTTTCGGATACTTGGATAAGGCCAAGCTTGGCATCATTCATCAGCTCAATTCGGATCGTACGCGAATTCATGTTTTTTTAGATGATATTGTAGCCGGATTAGCTGCTGCTGCGTCAGCTAGAATTGCCCATCACGACAAGCGTGCTCAGCAGTATGGCGAGGGTGGAGCCTGCAAGCTTGACGATATGAATGCAAATTCTTAAAGAATGCGAATAGCCGAGATGGGATAAGGCTTGGCGCTGGTTCATCATTGCTTATTGGGCAGTGCATTGCAGCAAGTCTGTTGGAATTTGTTGCGATGAAATTGACAATTATGATATCATAATGGCATTATATGAGCCGTTTCTGGAACGTTAGGGGGGTCAATCGCGCGTGTGGACTGTTATCTACATCGCACCGACTGCCAATTTAGCAGATAAGATTCAGCGCAAGCTGACCGAGGAAGGATTCCTTATTCAGATCCGTCCAATCCATCTGTCTAAACAACAGTTTGAAATTCTAGTGCCTTCCGGAGAAGTTGAAGAGGTTCAGGAAGTGCTTAATTCGATCTTGCATGCATGATGCGGCTGATGAATGACGATGTTATCGTTCAAACAGCCGATTTTTGTTGTCTATGGTTAGGACAATCTCTAGTTTGAAGCAATAGGATGATGTCCTGTATTTCAACTGGAGAAATCACGCCTAAAGAGGTGTATCGGGTGTTTAAAGACTTATTTCAAAAGAAAAAGTACGCAACGGTGCCGTCCGGATCTGTACACGATGACCGTCCCAAACGCGAAATACCCGAAGGTTTGATGAATAAATGTCCAAAATGTGGCTCGATTCAATATCATAAAGAGCTGGAGAAAAACCTGAAGGTATGTACGCAATGCGGGCATCATATGCGCTTGAATGCAAGGGAGCGCATTGAAATGACTTTGGATGAAGGCCGATTTTTTGAATATGATGCGGATATCGTATCCGCAGATCCGCTTGTTTTTCCAGAATATAAGGACAAGCTGCAACAGCAAAGAGCGAAATCCGGCATGGATGAAGCTGTTATTACGGGCGAGGGGACAATTGGTGGATTTCCGGTTGTCGTAGCTGTGATGAGCTTCGATTTCTTCACTGGCAGCATGGGTTCGGCAACGGGAGAAAAAATTACACGAGCTATTGAAACTGCTATGCAGAAACAATATCCGTTAGTCATCTTCTCTACATCTGGCGGCGCAAGAATGCAGGAGAGCATCTTGAGTCTGATGCAGATGGCCAAGACAAGTGCAGCGCTTGGGAAATTCCATGAAGCAGGCGGATTCTATATTTCGGTATTCACGGATCCGACTATGGGTGGAGTGTCTGCAAGCTTCGCTATGCTTGGCGACATCATTATAGCTGAGCCTGGGGCAAGAGTAGGCTTTGCTGGCCGTCTCGTAATCGAGCAGACGATTCGTCAGAAGCTTCCGGAAGAATTCCAAACGGCTGAATTCAATCAGAAGCATGGACAAATCGATCTGGTCGTGCAGCGCAAGGACATGAAGTCCACGTTGGCGAAACTTATCGATCTGCATACGGTGAAAGGGGATGTAGCTCATGGCGAATGAACTTCCGTTCGAGCAACCTTTGGTGGAGTTGAAGCAGAAGATTGCTGAATTAAAACGGTTCGGCGACGAGAAGCAAATTGACTTTACTGAAGAAATCGCCCGGTTGGAGGAGCGTTACGCCAGGTTAGCGGCAGAGATCTATGCTAGCATCTCCCCATCGCAGAAAATGCACTTGGCGAGACACCAACAGCGACCAACCACACTGGATTTTGTCCAGCATATATTCACTGATTTCATTGAGCTTCATGGTGACCGACTGTTCGGCAACGATCTTGCTATTGTGGGCGGATTGGCCCGACTGAACGGGGTGCCGGTAACGGTAATCGGACATCAGCGGGGCAAGGATACTAAGGACAACATTGCAAGATTCTTCGGCAGCCCGCATCCAGAAGGCTTCCGTAAGGCGCTTAGGCTCATGCATCAAGCGGACAAGTTCGGTCGTCCGATCATTACATTCATCGATACGAAGGGTGCATACCCAGGCAATACAGCTGAGGAACGAGGACAATCAGAAGCTATTGCACGCAATTTGCGGGATATGGCCATGTTCGGCGTGCCAATTATTTGCGTCGTCATCGGTGAAGGTGGAAGCGGCGGCGCGCTCGCGCTCGGCGTAGGCAACCGAGTTCTTATGTTGGAGAATGCAATCTATTCATGCATTTCCCCGAACGGTGCTGCATCTATCCTCTGGAAGGATGCGTCCAAAGCCGACCAAGCAGCAGAAGCGATGAAGATTACAGCTTCTGACCTGAAGGAACTCAATGTGATCGAGGAGATCATTCCAGAGCCTCAAGGCGGTGCTCATAAGGATGTTGAAGCGGCCTCTGCCAACATGAAAGATGCGCTCTGGCGTCATCTGACCGAGCTGATGGGGATGTCCCCAGAGCAGCTTCGCGAAGATAGATATGACAAATTTCGCAATATTGGCGAGTTCAGCATTCTGCAGCACGGATAAGTTCAGTGGCGTCTGTGCCCTGAATCCCGCGTCCTGACAGGGATGACACGGTTTTCATAAGTCAATTGACTTAAAACATCGTTCACTGGTAAAACTTATAAATATGATTATCTTCATATACAAATTTTATTGAGTATAGTAAATTAGATAGTTGAGAGCCTTGTTTTTAGCAATACAATATAGAGATACAGAGAGACACACATAATTGGAGGAAGCCCATATGCGTAAAACAAAAATCGTCTGTACTATCGGTCCTTCCAGCGAATCTTTAGAGAACACTAAAAAATTGATCATGGCTGGCATGAACGTTGCTCGTCTCAATTTTTCACATGGTGATTTTGAAGAGCATGGCAACCGAATCAAAAACATTCGTCAAGCATCCCAAGAGTTGAACAAAACGGTTGCAATTCTCCTTGATACGAAAGGCCCTGAAATTCGTACAGGTAAGCTTGCTGTTGACTCCGTTGACCTCGTTGAAGACGAGTTCATCACATTGACAACAGAAGAAATCCTTGGCGATAAAGACCGCATCTCCGTAACTTACGAGAACTTGCCTCGTGACGTTGAAGCTGGTTCCACTATCTTGATCGATGACGGCCTCGTTGGTTTGACGGTTGTTGAGATTCAAGGTACAGAAATCAAATGTAAAATCGTTAACGGCGGCACAATCAAGAGCAAAAAAGGCGTTAACGTTCCTGGTGTGAAAATTTCCTTGCCAGGTATTACAGAAAAAGACGCGAACGACATCCGCTTCGGTATCGAGCAAGGCGTTGATTTCATCGCTGCTTCGTTCGTTCGTAAAGAGCAAGACGTTTTGGAAATTCGTGAATTGCTTGAGAAGCACAATGCAACTCATATCCAAATCATTTCCAAAATCGAAAACCAAGAAGGCGTAGACAACCTGGATGCAATCCTGGAAGCGTCTGACGGCTTGATGGTTGCTCGTGGTGACCTTGGCGTTGAAATTCCAGCTGAAGAAGTTCCACTCGTTCAGAAGCGTATGATCGAGAAGTGCAACTTGGCTGGCAAGCCAGTTATCACAGCTACACAAATGCTTGATTCCATGCAACGCAACCCACGTCCTACACGTGCGGAAGCAAGTGACGTAGCAAACGCAATCTTCGATGGTACGGATGCAATCATGTTGTCCGGTGAAACAGCTGCTGGTAAATACCCAGTTGAATCCGTATTGACAATGTCCCGTATCGCTGAAAAAGCTGAATCTGCGCTTGAATACCGTGAAATCTTGGTAAAACAAAGCTCGAGACAGCAAGCTACAGTTACTGATGCAATCAGCCAAGCAGTTGCTAACACAGCTCTTGATCTGGATGCAAAAGCAATCATCAGCTCTACACAAACAGGCTACACAGCGCGTATGGTATCCAAATACCGTCCGAAGGCTCCAATCATCGCTGTGACTCCTTCTGAGCAAGTGATGCGTGGCTTGTCCTTGACTTGGGGTGTTACTCCAGTTAAAGTCGATCAAGCTACTTCTACAGACGAAATGTTTGACGTTGCTGTTGCAGGCGGCGTGAAGACAGGCATCGTTGCAGAAGGCGACTTGGTTGTAATCACAGCTGGTGTTCCTACAAGCTGTGCAGGTTCTACAAACCTTGTTAAAGTAAGCCAAATCGGACAAGGCCGTTGCTAGTAAGAATAGGCCAATCCAATTGAATATAGAAGCAATTCCAGACAAGAGCAATGGTTGAACCATTGCTCTTGCTGTATTTGTGAACGTACCCTCGAATGCGCTACAATGGAGGAGGAAAGAAGATGTATCATGACGTTAGGGAAGAAGATCAATCGGTATGGTTTGGTTATCCGCTGCGTGTTCGCTATCAAGAGACAGATCGAATGAATGTCGTATTCCATGGCAACTATGTGACGTGGTTCGAAGTCGGAAGAACGGAATGGATTCGAGCGCTCGGTATGAACTATCGGGATCTTGAAGCAAGAGGGCTGTTGCTCCCTGTGGTCGATTTGCAGGTGAAGTTCAAGCGTCCCGCATACTATGATGATCGAGTGATGGTATATACTCGCTTGATGCAGCTGTCGCCTCTCCGGTTGACATTTGAGTCACAAGTATGCAGGATAGAGGGCGATACAGAAACAGGCCTGCCTGAAGCAGGCTGGGTCTCTAAGCCATCCGGCAAGCTGCTCGTGGAAGGAACAACTACTCTTGCTTGGCTAAATGCGGATTGGCGTCCTATTCGTGTTGAGCGGGAAGCGGAGGATGTATGGTCATTGCTGGAGCGAATGCGCCCGACCTC
>NZ_JMDX01000145.1:0-15863 GCF_000935845.1 Paenibacillus sp. E194 | reverse complement strand
GCACAATACCAATCTGCTCTAAGCGAAGAGGATCAAGCACTCCCTTCGACTGAAGCCGAAATGAAGAAGAAATTTGTCGAGAAAGAAACAACCAAGCTACAGCAAGAGCTGAACAATGTGACGATTGAAATTCAACGCAAGGAAATCGCTCAGAAACAGAAGAAGGTAGATGTGGCCAACTATATCGCCCCTTCGCCAGGGATATTCCTGTACGATGATCCGAACAAAATTCCACAAGCACTGAAGGAGAATGATCGCATTGGCAAGATCGTGGATCTGAAGAAGTTGCAGCTTGTCACCTTAGTTGGCGAACAGGACGTCTTCCGCATTAAGCCTGGGATGGCTGTCGAGGTAAAAATGAATGCCATGAAGAACGTCAAGATCAAGGGAAAAGTGCTGAAGGTGTCTAAGTTCGCGAAGGCGGTATCCGAAGAACAAAGAAATAACAATCAACCTGCACAATTTGAAGTTATCATTGGTCTCGATGTCAACGAGAACCTGATCGCTGGTCTCAGCCTTACTGGACAAATTGAGACACAGCGGAAAGAAAATGCGATCGTCGTGCCAACTGTTGCCGTTATGCGGGAAAAAGAGAGCGTCTTTGTTATGATCGACAAAGGCAATGGACAAGTCGAACGAAAAGAGATAAAAGTTGGTCTCGAAACCAGTGAGAAAACGGAGGTATTGGAAGGATTGAAGGAAGGCGATACGGTCGTGCTACAATAATCGATGCCCTGCCTAAACCTACAGGTTTGTTATCACAATGAGATCATTTAATATGAGTACGATAAAATAAAGGAAGCACCCTGCAGAACCGCAAAGAAAGGTTCCGAAGGGTGCTTCTTCTCTATTACAGTGAAGATTGCTCCGCTTGCACATCTTCTTGTTCAAATAACTGATTCCATTGTCCTGATGCAATCTGGACTTTGCGGATTCGATGCTTCTCTCTCTCCAGCACAGTGAATTGGATACCGTTCCATTCGAGTTTAGAGTCCTTCTTGCAATCCGGCATCCGATCGTACAACCAACCTCCGATTGTATCGATATCCTCGTGCTCAAGTTCAGTGGAGAGCAAGCTATTTACATCCGTAAGCAGCACTTTCCCATCAAATATATAGGTATGCTCATCCAATCGTTCAATTTCAGGGCGTTCTTCCTTGTCAAATTCATCACGGATATCGCCAACGATTTCTTCCAATATATCTTCAATCGTGATCATACCTGAGGTTCCACCATATTCATCAATTAGGATCGCCATATGCGTGCTTTCTTTCTGCATTCGCTTAAGGAGCTGATTGATCGGAGTAGACTCCGAAACGGTGAGAACGGGCAGCATGATGTCAGATAGCTTCTTATTAGCCGCTTCATCATATTGCAGGAACAACTGCTTCGTGTTGATCATGCCCACAATGAAATCCTTGCTTCCACGAATAATCGGATATCGGGTATACTGTTCGCGCTTCATGACTGGAATGCTCTCCTCTACAGGAAGCTCTTCCTGCAAGCAAATCATGTCCGTCCGCGGAACCATAATTTCCTTGGCCAGCAATTCGTCAAATGCAAATATGCGGCTCACATAACCGAATTCCGTTTTATTGATTTTACCGCTTTCATAGCTTTCATTCAGAATAATCTGCAGCTCTTCTTCAGAGTGGGCCTCTTCTTGCTCCTTCGCAGGCTTCAGACCGAACATGCGGATAAATCCATTCGCAGAACTGTTCAACAACCAAATGAACGGGTACATCACCTTGTGGAACCAAATGATCGGTCTAGCGAACAACAAACTGATCTTCTCCGACTTCTGGATTGCAAGCGTCTTTGGCGCAAGCTCACCAACCACAACATGTAGAAATGTAATGACGATGAATGCAATCAAAAAGGAAAGGATCGAAGCAGCTTGCTGTGGAACAGACAACCACTCAAATACCGGATGAAGCACCTTCTCAATCGAAGGTTCACCGAGCCAACCAAGTCCAAGCGCCGTAATTGTAATTCCCAGCTGACAGGCGGACAGATATCCATCCAGATTGCTCGTCACTTGCTTGACTGCAAGTGCATTCTTGCGCCCTTCCAGGATCAGTTGATCTACACGGCTGGATCGGATTTTAATAATTGCAAACTCTGTGGCTACAAAAAAGCCGGTAAGGATAATCAGTATTGCTACTAGAATAAAGCTGATACTCGGGGGCAAATCCATTATTTGTCTCCTTTATGAACCAAGATATAAAGCTTATTTCCACATATTATACAGGTTAGCAGAACGGAAAACAAAAGTCTCTACAGTCGGAAATTGACTTCTATCGTTATTGTTATTCCAGTCCTCCAGTAAAATAACACTGGCACGCGTCATTACACGAGCGCATGCTCTCCTGTAAGCTGTAGAACCAATTTCACATGAAATTATCGCACACGGTGTATCCATACAGGCCAGCGCATTCAACTTCTCATATATTAATTTTGCAGACCGGCAAGATGGGGGGTGAAGAGATGGCGATCTTGTTTAACAGAACGCTGATATTCAACGATTTGGATGAATTGCTTTTAGGCAGAAACACATTTCAACTCGTGCTTCAAAATGGCATTAGTCAAAGTTTATGCGACCTCCACATTCAAACTCAAAATAGCCTTGGAATCCCGCCTATGCTTGCATCATTAAAGATTCAAACAACATTCGAAGCTAAACAATTGGTTCTGACTCCGCCTGTAATATCACTTGATTTGGATTTAACAACGTTCTTTAACACCCACCAATGTATTCCAGTGGGTGGTACCTTCTTATTGACATTGACATTCACCAGAACGTTTTTGCCGGAAGATACTCTGCTGATTGGCCCTACGAATTCTCAAGGCATCATTGTTATTGGTTAATTCGTAACGGGATCCGCTTATGTAGAGAAGAACACCATTTAAGGCCTTGCCCCAAAATGGTGTTCTTCTTTTCTTCTAACATCAATGTGTCAGGATATTCAACTTGTCTTATTCATGCAAGGAAGGCAGCTCGCAGCACTCAATGAGCGCACCGAGCTCCTTATCCACGATTCGAATCGTAAGATCTTGAAATGGAGGCAAACTCCCATCGCAATTGCACAATTTGTCCAAGGTCTCTTCAGAATCGTTACGAAGCTGCTGCAAGTCGATCCCCATTATGATATCTGGATAGGCATCCAGCTTCTGAAGTGCTGCAGTCAGCAGCTTAATCGCTCCAGGACGATTGCCGTTCTGGAAATGATGCAGCCCCACTGCTACCTGAAGCAGCCCTTGAAGAAGCGGCTTGCGCCCCTCTTCAAGCCATAACTCTTCCATGACATCATGGCATTGATAATAATCCCGTTCTTCATTGAACAGCTTGATGAACTGAATATACAGCCTGTCATAAGGGAGAGCCGCCTCGATATTCATAGCTGAATATTTCCGTTCTTCTTCGCTCTCTCCAGTGCGTTCGTGATCTCTTCCTCTAATTGCTTCAACTCTGTTATATCATCCTTCTCCCATACTTCATTGAAGCGGTTCTGGAATTGAATCGCCTCAGAAATACGGTGGGAATAATACAACTCTTGGATAAAGGACAAGCATTTCTGTACAATCTTCGACTTGTCCTCGAAGCTCTGCTGCGCAACGAGAATTTCCTGACGGATGCTGGACATTTCGTTGTCTAGTACGAACGCCGCCTCCGCTGCTGTCTTCAGACGTAGACGGACCTCTTCAGGCAAGCTGTCCTTATATTTATAATTCAAAGAATGTTCAATCGTTGCCCAGAAATTCATGGCCAATGTACGGATTTGGATCTCACCCAAAATCATTTTCTGGCCGAGCGCCGTTTGAACCGGATATTCGATAATCATATGGAAGCTCCGATAGCCGCTTTCCTTATAATTGGTAATGTAGTCCTTCTCATATACGACCTTCATGTCTTGTCGATTCCGAATCAATTGAGCCACGCGATGAATATCATCGACGAACTGGCACATAATTCGAATCCCAGCGATATCTTCAATTCCCTGCTCCAATTGATTAAGAGGCACCTCAAGGCGCTTCGCTTTCTCAAGGATGCTAGAAATTCTCTTCACCCGACCCGTTACGAACTCGATAGGTGAATATTCTTCTCGCTTCTTCAATTCAGTTCGCAACGTTTTGAACTTGACCTTCAGCTCTTCGACGGCCTGTGCATAAGGCAGCAAAAAATTTCCCCAATCTCTTCCGTCCATTTGTACGCCTCCTGTCCATTCCAACCATTCGTTCAGTGAACCTATGCCGTTTCACTATACGACCATTCTTATCGATGATCAGCCCCGATAGCTTCTGAGATATGCTTGAATCCGTCCTGCTTCATCAGTCGCTTCAAGCCCGAAGCTAGCTCACGGTTAATCCCTGGCCCCTTGTAAATGAGACCCGTATATATTTCCACCAGATTCGCTCCGGCACATATTTTCCGATATGCATCTTCGGCAGTGAACACGCCACCCGAGCCTACGATTGGGATGGTTCCCTTGGTCATTCGATAGATTTGCGATACGACCTCTGTCGAGCGTTCCGTCAGCGGCTTACCGCTCAATCCCCCGTTCTCCAATCGATGAACATGGGTTGCCCCCATCCGTGACAAGGTTGTATTGGTGGCAATTATTCCTGACACTCCACTCTGCACAATTGTCTCGGTCATGCTCTCCAATTCACTGTCAGATACGTCCGGTGCAATTTTGACGAGAATGGATTTGTTCTGACCGTATGCAGCATTCTGACGATTCATCTCATCAACGACCAGACTGAGCAGTGCCTTCAGCTCATCGCCATGCTGCAGATTCCGCAAGTCAGGCGTATTCGGCGAGCTAATATTGACGACGAACAAATCCGCAACATTATACATCGTTTGTATGCACTTCAAGTAGTCTTCATGCGCCTTATCATTCGGTGTTGCTTTATTTTTACCGATATTGACCCATACCGGAATTGGTCGATCCTTAATCGCAGCCAATCGCTCGTGCATTGCTTCTGTTCCTTCATTATTGAAGCCCATTCGATTGATTAACGCTTCATCGGGAGGAAGCCGGAACATACGTGGTTTCTCATTGCCAGGCTGTCCCTTGGGCGTGACAGTGCCCACTTCCATAAATCCGAAGCCAATGGATGAGAATCCGCGGACGGCCTCCGCATTTTTATCAAGTCCTGCTGCTAGTCCAATTGGACTGTGGAATGTGAGGCCGAACAAAGAGGTCGTCAAGACTGGATCTGCCTTCACTCCATACATTCCACGCATCATGGCAAGTGCACCTGGCACCTTCGTCGCTTTCGCCATGCCACCTATAACCAGGTGATGAGCTTTTTCAGGATCTAATTTGAAAAATACCGGTTTAGCTATGTTGCGATATAACAAAGGTTCCACTCCGTTCATTGTGCCATACATGTAAGCCATGGTTACTGACAACATCGTATAGTTACCGTACCACGCAAGTCTTACTCTCCCAAATCACAAGACAATGCGATGGAGAATTCTTGGCGGGCATAAAAAGGCTCCATGTCCTAGTTTAAAGGTTTCTCGCGCAAAAGAAAAGTACATATGTAATCCAACCTTGACTGGTCAAACCTTACGAAAACGATTACAATAGGCATATAGAAGCTAGAATCGTGAAGAAAGGTGATGACCTATGGCAGTGAAACGCAAATCCCCATCTATGCCAACCAAGCATACTGAAGAAGTAAACAAGAAGGCGATCTATTGGATCGGCGGGGTTATCTTGCTATTTGTCATAATTGTCTCAACGCTGCTTATTGCGAATGGATGAGCATGTAATCATAGTAATTTATGGGAAAGAGCCGGATTCCAAGTTATGCTTGTGAATTCCGGCTCTTCTTTTTCTTCACAGGTGTGCAAGTGTGCAAGAATGTACGATTACAGCCAGCGATATTTCTTGTTCGGATTGTCCTGATTTGGGCTCATTTTGAGCCGGTAGCGGCCCCCCTTATCCGGTACAAGCAGTTCATCGGGTAATATATCAGAGCCGATTACGACCTCTGTCCCCATCGGCACCATATCGAATAATTCTTCAACATCTTCCTTCCCCATCCGAACACAACCAAGCGACTTATCTCTCCCAATGCTTTCCGGCTCGTTCGTGCCATGGATCGCATATAACGTATCCGATAAGGTCATTCCCCTGCTGCCAAAATCTCCAGTAGATGATCCGTTTGGATCGACTACCTTTTCAGAAATCCGGAAGGTTCCTAACGGGGTTCGTTTGCCGCCGAGGCCAACTTTGTAGTTTCTAACCATTATATTCCCACTTACAACCGCCAGCCGATGCCGCTTCTTATCTACCAGAATACGCAGGGGCTCTCTGAACGGGTCTAACTCATCGCTCCATATCTGATTAAGCGCCTGCTGCTTAGCCTTTTTCGGGGCTGCCTGCTTGGCGTTCTTCATCTGGGTTATAAATGAAGCAGATACTTCTTCATAGGCACTTGCAATCTGAGGCGTAATACCAGACACGATATTGTTCGGGTATTTGCCTGCTAGAACAGCCCATTGCTGCGGCGGTTGATCCTTCGTAAGCAAGGCCGCCGTCAGTGCTGACTTCGCCACTAGCCGTTCTACACTCCTAGGCATCCATTGCTGAACAAAGGCTTGTGCCTGAGAGCGCTCTGCTTCACATTTGCACTGCTTGCCCTGCAGCGGAGTAATCACGATCCGTCTGCCGTCCGAATCGGATGTCAACCGATTGTCGGGACGCAAAGGCGGCTCCCACATCCACCAATTCTGCTGAACACGAATATTCAGCAAATAGTGAACATGACCATTCGCAGAGGCGAAATGCTCTGTATGCCTCAGGGCTTGACCGAAGGCTGCATTGTCATGTTCAGGAACAAGAATGCCTGTCTGAGTATGGAGAGCAGGGGTACCATGATTCCCAGACTTCGAAGAAGACGTATCATCACCCGATGCTTCTATTCCCTCATCAGTAATGGCTGGATGCAATCGGGAAGGTGCATTCACCTCTCCCGCTATCGAGCCGAGTAGAAGGAATAGCAAAATCGCTGCCCCCACCCGCTTTCTCACCTTCCGCGGCGAGGACGGCACGGTCTGCTGCATTTGCGTTTGCGCCAGCAGTTCCTCTATTTGTTCAGAAGGACGTGGTACATTCTCGAATGCATGATAAATATCCCCTGCTTGCTTGAAGCAGTATTTCGCCTTGCCTTGTTCGCCATTTCGCTCATACTGTTTCCCGAGCAAGTACCAGGCCATCCGATTATCTGGATGCGCCTCAATATATTCTTTCATGTAAGCTTGGTCTTTCTTCGATCCGAGTGGATGATTTCCATCTGATGAAGACGTCAATCACATTCCTCCCTTCAGCAACCTACTTAGCTGTAATTCGCTGTGGCGGCAAATACGAGCCTGTTGCCGCATAGCGCAGGAAGATTCGGTCTCTTACTACAACTGCTCGCGCTTGTGCAACCCACTGTACATCGAAGCCGAATTGTTCAGCTACGAATCGGACAGGTACTAGAATCCTGCCATTATGGATAAATGGAGCTGCCGGCAGCTTCGAGACTGATGATGTGCCATTGTCTGTCACATTGACTTGACTGCTCCCAGGACGCAGATCGAAGCTGCTATCTCCGAGCTGAAGAATCACACGCTTGTCTGCGCGCCATACCGTCTTATACCCCAATGTTTCAGATAGAACCCTCAGAGGCAAGTAGGTTCTATCATCTTTAATCATCGGCGCTGTATCCGAGTCCAGACGCAAGCGATTATAGACAAGCTGTACCTGGGATGCCCGCGGTTGCCCCGAAGATCCCATAATTCCCTCTGGGAGTTCATAACGGCGAATGAGACGAATTGCATTGTTAAACGCATCCGTAACAGCGATTGACCCGTTCGCAAGCACAGCAACTGCTGTAGGCTCGTGTAGCTTGGCGTACGAGGTAATCCCGTCTACGTCGCCGCTCTTGCCAGCTTGTCCGCTTAGTGTAACGACCTCTCCCTTATATATATATCGGACAACATGGTTCCATCTATCAGCGACTACAATCCCATTTTCCTCCGTAATTGCAATTCCTGAAGGATTGTTGAACAACGATCCTGTTGCAGCGCCGTCGCGATATCCACCAGATGCATACAACACCTGCTGGACGTTCGGTGCTGTATAAGCCGCAGTTGAGCTGCTACCAGCAATAGTGGATACATTCCCCTGTTTCAAATCAATGACACGAATACGCTGATTACCAGTATCCGCAACGGCTAACTTGCCATCACGCATCAATGCAATCCCACTTGGTTCATTGAACTTCGCCTCAGCGAGCTTGCCATCCTTATAATCTCCAGCTCCAGTTACAGCTCCGGGTGAATATTCGACGATTCGAGAAGAACGAGACGTCAATGTCGTGACCGTACCTTTGGCATCAATCCGTCGAATGACATGATTTAATGCATCAGCCACATAGATAGCCCCGTCCTCCGCAACTGCAATTGCACGCGGCGAATAGAAGCGCGCCTGCCCCGCTTCGCCATCCTTCCATCCAGGAATGCCATCGCCGGCTACAGTTGATACATTCCCATTTCGATCAATTTTACGAATAATATGATTGCCCGCATCAGCTACGTACAGATTCCCCTTCTTATCTGCTGCCATCCCAATCGGCTGATCGAATTGAGCTTGACTATCGCTCCCGTCTTTCCATCCCTTCGTATTCCTGATGCCTATTGTCGCCAATATCCGCCCATTCGCATCCAGTCGTCGGATGACCTGATTGCGTGTGTCTGCAACAACAACCGATTTCCCTTCGGATACAATTCCAGAAGGGAATTGTAGGCTCTCTTCTTGTTTTTTGGCCAGCGCGCTGCCTGATAAGTAAACCGTTTCATACCAATGTGATGCAGTCTTCCATGCGCTCATCTCGATCGCTGGGGAAGTAAAGCGTTCAAATGCTTGCGTCTGATCAGACTTCTTGTTCAACGATGAGGCTGCTGCATAAACCTCGGCAGATGATGCCACCGATGCAGTGCTCGCTATCAGCATAAAGGTGACGGCAAGGCGGAATTTCCCCGTTACTAGTCCTACTTTCATCTCCACTATCTCCTTCAATCTTTACGGAGTAACCTTGATCTCAAGTGGTTTCTCCATTTTATTGACTTGCAGTTGCGCACCTTTCTCATCATAAAAACGAACATTGGAAAGTTCCAGTGTCACTGGGTCTTTGCTGCCATCCTTTTTATACGGCAGCTTAATGAGCGTGTCATCACTGCTTAGCGTCACATACCCATGTGTAGTCATCATAATACGGTACGTAATCAGGTTACCTGCCGTCACAACCGAATCCACACTATTGCTCGACTGATAATCTCTAGGGAGGTGTGCGATTCGAAATTTCCCTCCACCATCACGATATGTATCCGGTTGACTCAGCAATTGAGCTTCGTCTATCTCAGCTCCAGCTACCTTGATTGTAAACTGCAGTGTTGCCGCAGGAATCGGTGATGTAAGTCGCTTCAATACTGCCGACACAACGAAATCCTCATTAGGCTTGACTTGATCTATATTGGCAGCCAGTTCGAGAACATGCTCCTGTGGTTTCGGATCTGGTTTTGGATCTGGCTTCGGATCTGGCTTCGGATCCGGTTTCGGATCTGGCTTCGGGTCTGGTTTCGGATCCGGTTTCGGATCTGGCTTCGGGTCTGGTTTCGGATCCGGTTTCGGATCTGGCTTCGGGTCTGGTTTCGGGTCTGGCTTACTTGGGTCTGGCTGATTCGGATCAGGATTCACTTTTCCACCCTGGGTACCGCCTTTATTTTTGTCCGCTTCCTGGCATACTCGATTTTCATACGCATTCTGGCATACTTCCAATCGGGCATTTTGCAGATTTTCTTTAAATTGCTGTTTAACATGTTCCGAACCAATAGAGTCTTCGTAGTTCTTTTCTATTTTGGCCTGCTCTTCGAACTCCGCAGCCCTCCGCTGCTCTTCAAGCGAGTGATTGCTCCCTTCCTTATGAAGAGACACATTGACTTGGAGCTCTCCCAGCTTGATCTGTTCTTCAACATGCTTACGTATAAGAGACTGCTGCTGACCTTCCTCCTTTGTCAACATGAGCTTGGCTGTTTTCCATGGCAGCCCAGTCCGATTTGCCTCCTGTTCGGTCAGCTTGCCATGTTCAACCGCAGTATGAACCACATATGCAATAAAATTACCCACATTATGGGCTGCTCGAGTCTCAAACAAAATCGATTCACTCTTGCCGCTGTTCAAAATATCACCGATCATCTGAATGGAGCCAATCGGCAGAATCCCACCGTATTTGCCCTGTAGCAAGCCATACGATCGAAGTGCATCACACGAGCGCAACTGCTTTTGTTCTGCTTCACACTTTTCCGCTAACCAATGAGTCCTCATCGCTTTATTCTCATCTTCTGCATCTGACGCACCGGCAATCATTGCCTGAACAATAGCCATATCCCATTGATCCAGCAATGTTATCGCATCCGCGTATCCATATTTCATTCCAATGCCCTGCTCAGACTCCGTGAACGCCGCAGTCTGTGCCGGAAATACATCATGATGGCCTATCGTTACGACCTTGCTTCTGCCGAATGTTGAATCCAGCTTCGTCCTTTGCCGATTGTCAAGAGAACCAGCATCGCTGCTTATCTTGATTGGGTATTCGGTACGTACCGTACCGGCTGTAACATACAACTGGGTCAGTCCATTGAATGGATGCACTTTAACCCCAAATTGTGTTCCGCGCACCGCCATAACAGTCGTCGGTGTCTCAAGGACGAACCGATCATCGGTTCCTGCAATCGACTTCACCTTGGCAAATACAGAGCCAGCCCATACACCGATACGTGTTTTCACTCCGTCGTCCTTTTTAGTTCAGTAAAACTAACATCTGCACTCGCCCCGATGGTCAGCTCATCATCTTTATCCCCACCGGCCAATTGAATAACAATGCGTGATTTATCTCCCGTGAGAAGACGATCACCTTGATTAATGCTCATTTTCTTGAACACTTGGATCGCCTTGTCTCCTCCTGCCTTCGTTACGTATACACTGCCCTTCCATTCCTTCACAACACCTACTCGTACAGCTTTGGCAGGAGCCTCTGCACCATACACGGTTCCCCATGATCCAGTTCCAAATAGAGTGAAAAATACAACCATACAGGCGAGGCTGCTTTGCAACAAGCGTTTCATTCGCATTCCTCCATGCTCTCCTCACATCACATATAAATTCAGGTGTCAGACAACGTCAGCATGAACATACTGACGAGTCCCCTTCGTTCTGAGTCATTCTCGTTCTGATAACACTTCGTATGCCATTACTTCTTCGGACTTTCCCTTTAATTGTAGGGGTCCAATCTTTGCCAGCTCGAAGCGATTGCATATTCGCACGAACGTGCCTTCCCCAACCACGATTTGCCCGGGCAAAGCCCTTGATTCTAAGCGAGAAGCTACATTGACGCTATCTCCAATCGCCGTGTAGTCCAAACGCAGCTTCTCTGAACCAACATTGCCCACAATCGCTTCCCCACTCTGAATGCCAATGCCAATCCCAAATCGATCACTAAGCTCTATGCCTTCCGCTAGCCGAGCACGCAATTCCTCAGCACAGCGCTGAAGCTCTAATGCGGCACGCACTGCATGATCCGCATGATTATCTAGGTGATATGGAGCTCCGAAGATCGCCATAACGCCATCACCCATAAATTTATCTAATGTCCCATTGTGCTTAAATATCGTGTCAGCGCACAGATGCAAATATTGATTCAAGAGCTGAAGCGTTGACTCTGGTGCCAATCGCTCTGACAATGGGGTAAATCCTCTAACATCAATGAACATCACTGTAATATCCGTGCGTACCCCACCTGCCTTAACAGGCTCATGTGATTCCAACAGCTTCGTTACCACGGAGGGTGATACATATCTACCGAATAGATCTTCAACATGCTGTCTTGCTCTCCGTTCCTCCCGACCACGGTAAGCCACAATGAGAATATAAGAAACCCCCATTCCACACAATTCGGTAAAGTAAGGAATGAAGACAGAGCCGCTCTCGTAAATCCCAATCCATATGAGCGTAAATACCAAAACGATGCCTATAGCAGCTGCCGCACCTCGAATTCCCCGAATTCGCGATGCACTCCAGACTACGGCACCAATGCCAATGAACAAGGCAAGGACGTTCCATGCGATTGGCGCTTCCTGATAGAAGCGGCCTTCTATCAGGGATTGGACCATATTCGCGTGAATCTCAACACCATACAATGTCATGGATCGACTAAGCGGTGTCATATGCCGGTCGCTCAAAGACGCAGCATATGGACCTATCAGCACGACAGAATCCTTATAATAGGAAGGATCAACCGTGCCATTCCATACATCAGCGAACGACTGACGGTCATATCCGCCCACGTCCTCCTCACTGCTTCCATATATAGAAGAGAAATAATCAAAAGCAGCTTGCCCACGATTATCAGTTGGAATTCGCTTTGCTCCTCTATACCATGTTCCACTTGTCTCATCCCATGAAATCTGTTCATTTTCCGGCAGAAGCTGATTCGCCGCTAAAATATCAATCGAGGGAATCATACTTCCCCGCTCATCCGGAATACCCAAGCAGATTTTGCGGATAACACCATCTCCATCAGGCAGTACATTCACATGTCCAAGCTGACTTTCACCAACTTGAAGGGAGGATGGAGGCCGTTCAACGCTTTCTGCCCGAAGGGAATCCGCATATTCCTGTAAGGGAAGAAGGGATACTTGCACGGGTAAATAAATGGTTGGGTATGTATTCAATTGCTCAGATAAGGTTCGGTCGTCCCTCTCATTCAGGGAAGGATCTAGCATAAGTATATCGATGATGACCGCCCTAGCTCCAGACTTCATCAGCTTCGCGCTTAATTCAGCATAATGGGATCGAGGCCATGGGAAAGAGCCCAGCTGTGCCAAGGAAGGCTCATCAATCGTAATCATCTTAATTCGATCATCTGGTTGGCGTTCTTCAATACTCTTCGTACGCAAGGCATCACGAAATGCCTGCTCTGCCATATGAAAAACTCCGCCTGTCCCATTACTATACCCATATACCGTAACCATCGTCAGTATCATAACAACCAATGACGGGACGGCAAATTTTTTCATTTCGATATCACCTGCTTCATTTGAAGGCATGAACCCATATATTGAGAATTAAAGTTTGATATACTCTGCTATATTTAATCTATCATATTGTATGAGCGTATACGATGATATGGGCAATTTCAAGTTGAATTTTGTCGAATTTTGCGAATTTTTGCTTTGACGCAGTAATTAGATGGTGTGAGCAGATATAATAAAATCCCCGCGGGAGGCGCGGGGATCGTGTAGGTATTCTCTCTCTATGTGAGTATACTGCTTTCAGTAGGTTAGTTAAATGGTGCGTCCGCAATCTTAATAGAATCTGTTGGGCAGCCATCTGCAGCATCTTGCAGATCGTCGAACAGATCGTCAGGGATAGCGGTTACCCCTTGGTTGTTGTCACCTTCATAAATAACTTCTGCGATACCTTCATCGTCGTAGTCGTAAATGTCAGGTGCAGTAGCTCCACATGCGCCACAAGCGATGCATGTGTCTTTATCAACCCAAGTATATTTTGCCATTGGTTAGTTCCCTCCTGTAATGTTACAGATCTTCTTGGTTCCTCCGTTATCAATATAATACAAACAAGCTTGGAATTCAAACGATTTCCAACTTTTTTAAATGATTTGGAAATTATTATTCATCGCCTGATTCATGCAGCGTATCCGTCTGGAGTGAAGTCCCTCGTACACGATGGTTGCGAAGCAATGAGGATGGATCATCCCCTATCATTCCTAACGTAACAATCGCATTCTCTCCATATTTATCTCGAATCCGATCCATCGTCTCTATCAATTGCTCCCGCTTCGGCTGCCGCTCGAAGTCAAACAGATCCAACTGAACGGCTGCCTCTTGCTTCGCTACTAGATTTTGACCCGTAATCCCCAGCAGTCGAATAGGGCTGCCTGAAGTCCAATGTCGTTCATAGAGCTTCCATGCTTCATCCAGCAAGATGTCCGCATCATCTGTCGGCCCTTGAAGCGTGCTCGACCTCGTAATCGTCTTCATTTCCGGGTTGCGAATCGTAAGCTGCACCGTTTGCGCCATCAACTTCTGCTTCCTGATCCGACGAGCAACTTGATCAGCCAAGTTCAGCAGAACCCTTCTTACTTCTTCCTTCGATTCCACATCCCTAGGCAAAGTGGTCGTATGACCGATCGATTTGCTCTGTTCGCGTTCCGCCTTCACCTGCCCGTCGTCCAAACCATGTGCCGCCTGCTTCATCCAATGTCCCTGTATGCCAAATAAAGAAACAAGTCGCCCCTCATCAGCATGAGCAAGCTCTCCGATGGTTCGTATTCCTGCCCGTGACAGCTTATCTGCAGTCTTCCGCCCAATGCCGAACAACTCCCCGCATGGCCGGTGCCACAATTGCTTAGGTACATCTCGGATTCGAAGGATGGTTATTCCGTTTGGCTTCTTCATATCAGAGGCCATCTTCGCGAGCAGCTTATTAGGCGCGACACCTATAGAGCAAGGCAAACTTAATTCTTCCCGGATTCGTGCCTGAAGTTCTGTCGCGATATCGAGCGGTGTTCCGAATATTTTGGATCCAGTAATATCCATATAACACTCATCAATCGATACCACTTCCACCAATGGGGTATAGCTGCGTGCAATGTCTATAAAGGCTCTCGAGTACTTCCGATATGAATAAAAATCTGGACGAATGACAATCAAGTGAGGACATAGCCGCATCGCCTGCTTCACATGCATTCCTGTTCGAATACCAAGCTTACGGGCTGCATAAGAACAAGTAACAATGATCCCCTTGCGCAATTCCATACTTCCTGCAACCGCTGTTGGCTTCCCCAGATACTTCTCCGGCTCCTCTGCGGCATGTACAGAGCAATAGAAGGCATTCATATCGAGATGCAGAATGACGCGACCCTTGGTCGGATAATATTGTTGTATGTTATCACGCGAGGTTTCGTTCTCGTTCATACACTGTCCTCCTTCCACACTTATTAATGAAACTTCTCATTCATCATTTAATTGTAAAATATATACAGCATTGTTAATCGATCAATTCATCTATTCGAACAATTGTTCTTCCTATTTCCTAAGCTTACCGATATCTATGATCGGTTGCAAGCCTCATTCAAGACTCCCCTTGGAAAAAAAACAGTGATTCATTTACGAAAATACGTCTATACAAGCAAAAAAGCAGTGCTATAATAGGGAAATAGTTATTTTCCATATTCATCCTTGCAGAACTGAAGGAGGTTCCGAGAATGTCGAAAGTCATTTCTATTTTTGACACTACACTTCGCGACGGCACCCAAGGCGAAGGGATTAGCTTATCTGCAGACGATAAGATCAAGATCGCGCGCAAACTTGATGCGCTTGGCGTCACATACATTGAAGGCGGCATTCCAGGCAGCAACGGCAAGGATATTGAATTTTTCAAACGAGTAGCGGCATATTCATGGAATGCGAAGCTAACAGCATTCGGCAGCACTCGCCGCAAAGACTCATTGGCCGAACAGGATACGAACCTTAATCGGATAATCGAAGCGAACGTTCCTGCCGCAACGCTTGTTGGGAAGTCATGGGACTTTCATGTACACACTGCGCTGCAAACTACGCTGGATGAGAACCTAGCTATGATCTATGATTCCATCGCCTATCTGAAGCGAGCAGGGCTTGAAGTCATGTTGGATGCTGAGCACTTCTTCGACGGATACAAGAACAATACAGAATATGCGCTTGCTGTATTACGCAAGGCACAAGAAGCCGGAGTTGATTGGGT